>CALBNP010000001.1 GCA_937896505.1 uncultured Bacteroidales bacterium
CGTAAGCCTTGGCGGCCAAAGCGAGATTGATGGTAGCACGAGGCGAACCGCCATAGCTAATCATGTTGGCGAACTTCTTCAGCTTGTAATCTGATGGGAAGCGCGAAGCAAACACGATGTCGGTGATATAGTTCTCAATTTTCTCGTCGAGATAGATTTCGCGGCAAACCTCACGGGCACGGATGATGTCGTCAGGCTTCACGACGGCGTTAATCTTAGCAGCTGCACCGCTGATGTTCTGACGGAGAATCATCTTTTCCTCATCCTTCTTAGGGTAGTTGATGACGACCTTCAGCATGAAACGGTCAACCTGAGCTTCAGGCAGCGGATAGGTACCTTCCTGCTCGATAGGGTTTTGGGTAGCCATGACGAGGAAAGGATCGGGCAGGCGGAAAGTCTCGTCGCCGATAGTCACCTGATGTTCTTGCATGGCTTCAAGCAAAGCGCTCTGCACCTTGGCGGGCGAACGGTTGATTTCATCGGCCAGCACGAAGTTGGCGAAGATAGGACCGCGGCGCACCACAAACTCCTCTTTCTTCTGGCTATAAATCAGGGTGCCTACGAGGTCGGCAGGGAGCAAGTCAGGAGTAAACTGAATACGTGCGAAATCGGCATCGATGGCGCTTGCCATACTCTTGATAGCGAGTGTCTTAGCAAGGCCTGGGACACCTTCAAGAAGGATGTGGCCATTGGCCAAGAGGCCGATAAGCAAACGCTCAGTCATGTGTTTCTGTCCCACGATGACTTTGTTCATTTCCAAGTTAATCAAATCAACGAACTGACTTTCACGTTGGATTTTCTCGTTCAGTTCACGGATGTCTGTCTCAATCATTTTATCGATTTTTTAAGTTATTTACCTAATTAATTTTTAAGGGCGCAAAAATACGTTTTTTCTTTGGGAGAGTAAACGCAAAAAATGAGATTTTATTGTGGATTTTTTATCGCTGATTTCGCTAGTTTCACTGGATTTTGGACTAACGAGCTTCGCCCACACACACGCTTCGGGTCATGGTGAGGAACGAAGCCATCCAGACTAACAGTCATTGCGAGGAGGAACGACGAAGCAGACCAGACGATGAGTTTGCCTCCGCGTATTACGCGTATCTATCGTATTGTTTTTTTTATAAAGATACGAGCGATACGTGAAGGAAATTACTGGTTCGCTTCACTACGTTCGCGTGATGCGAAGCGGCAGTCCGCCTGCCGGTAGTGGCAGGGGTTCCGCTGTGCTCCACCGCCTGCTAAATCTCTGTCGTCCCTACGGGACTTTGCGATGCCCTGTAAGGGCGACAGAGGTTTAGCAGTGCCGTGAGCCACTGCTCTGAAACGCCATCGCATGATTAATGCTTCACCACCTGCCTATTATCCGCGGCAAAGTGAGGAAAAGGTTGGCCTTGAAGGGTGAGGCAACCTTTTGAAAGCAACACAGCTTTACAATGTCTTTAAAAGCTTATCAAACACCTCTTGATAGCTCGGTGTCTTTTTATGGAAACTCTCAAGGACTCTATCGAAATACCACTTGTGTTCAGGTGGAACACAATCATAGCCATAGGACAAGAATTCAAAATTCACTGTTTTCCAGAATAATCCGTTTTCATCAACGCCTTCGTCTATAGTCATCTCTGGCACAAAGAATTTCTCTCTTTCGCTCTCTTTAGAATCATTAAAATGTATCCTTACAAATGCATTAAATATTCTTTTACGAAGTTCTTCTTCTAAATCAGGTTCGAGAGCCGGTTTATTCGAAACATAAACCAATGCGCCATTTTTATATGCATAATACGCAGTAGACCAACAAATAATATCTGGATCAATGTTGTTCGGGACGGAAATCACAATAGTGTCGTCAATGGCAATACAGGTGGGTCAAATCCGAAAAAAACCACTCTGTCCTATGTTATGTGAATTTCCTTCGTTTCCAATTCACCGTACAATTCGGCACATTCCTTTTCACTATGCATTTGCGATTCCGTTGCAGCTTGCCGCACAGGGCACGACGACAAAACGAGAAGCATAATGGCAAAATAAACGTGTTTCCAACGATGATAATTGTATATAAATCTCTCTTTCATGTTTCTTGTGTATTTTTACGCTGCAAAGTTATAACGTCAAAAAACGAAAGTCAAGAGGAAGGTGAAAAAAAGTCTTGCACATGTCATGCTTTTTCGGAATCGGTGAGTCAAAGCACTCAGAACTGACCTGTTTACCCACGCTCGTGCCTCCAAAGGACTTGTGACTGTCAGGTTTTGCCCAAATCGATGGGTCGAAGGACTTGGAACTGACGTGTCAACCCATGGCCGTGGGTCGGAAGGACTTGGAACTGTCAGTTTTCCCACGAAATTCAGCAAATTAAGGAGCCATTTTTCACTTCAATAAAATGTGGCATGCAATTTGGCCAGTTAGATTTTTCCTATCTTTGCACTTTCAATACCTAAGGAAGTGATACAGAAAATCTATAAATTCGGCGGCGCATCGGTGAAAGATGCCGATGCGGTCCGCAACCTCACCAACATCGTCAAGCAACACAAAGACGAAGACATACTTCTTGTGGTTTCGGCCATGGGAAAGACCACCAACATGCTCGAAAAGGTGCTTGCCGACTTCCGCCAACACAATGGAGAGCTTGGCTTCGGCGCATTATCGGAAGTAATGGAATACCACGAGCGCATCATACTCGACCTTTTCGACAACAAGCAAGACCATCCCGTCATCGAGTCGGTGTCGAACCTCTTCATCGAGCTTTACGAGAAACTCGCCCAGCCCGACCTCGACTACGACTACCAATACGACCAGACGGTGAGCTACGGAGAGCTGCTTTCCACCACCATCATACAAGAATACCTCAACCACTCCGACGTGCCTGCCCGCTGGCTCGACGCCCGCAAATACGTGCTGACCGACTACCGTTTCCGCGCCGCCAACCCCGACTGGGACGAGACGAGGCTGAAAATACAGAAACTCAACGACGAGCACATCCGCGGCATCGTATGCATCACCCAAGGCTTCATCGGCGGTACTGCCGACGGCAAACACAACGTCACCCTTGGACGCGAAGGCTCCGACTATACCGCCGCCATCTTCGCCAACTGCCTTGATGCCGAGGAAGTCACCATCTGGAAAGACGTCGATGGGCTGCTCAACGCCGACCCGAAGCGTTTCAAGGAGACAGTGAAGATTCCGCACATCAGCTATTCGGAAGCCATCGAGTTGGCTTTCTACGGCGCCACCATCATCCACCCGAAGACCATCAAACCGCTGCAAAACAAGAATATAACGCTCAAGGTACAATCGTTCCTCCATCCAGAAAGCGACCCAACCATTATCGACAATAATAGCGTTTCAGAAGACCACTCCCAACTCTCCACTCTCCACTCCCAACTCTCCACTCTCCACTCACAACTCTCCACTTCCCACTCCCAACTTTCCACTCTCCACTCTCCACTCTCCACTCCCCATTACATCGTAAAAGACAACCAAACTCTTGTCAGCATCTCGCCCCGTGATTTTTCGTTCATGAACGAGCACAACCTGCAAATCATCTTTGCGACTTGCGACGAATTGCACATCCACGCCAACATGATGCAGACCTCTGCCTTGATGCTCAGCTTCTGTTTCGACCACAACGATGCGAAATGCCAATCGCTCATCGCCACACTCCGAGACGATTTCAGCATCAAATACAACGACGGGCTTCAGCTCTTCACCATCAGGCACTACACCGAGGGCATCGAGACCGACTTCATTGCCGGGCGGAAAGTGTTTCTTGAACAACGAAGCCGCGCCACTGCGCAATTCATCATCAGTGGTTCATAAATAACTAAGTGAGTGGCCAATAATAAACGGCTTAATGGTTATGGGTTAATGGTTATGAGTTAATGGTTATGGGTTATCACCCATCACCTTTCACCTTTCACCATTCACCCATCACTCATCACCTTTCATCAAATGTAAACTAATTTTGCACACCTACTTAATAAATAAACACAGTCGATATGGAACAGTTTTTTGCCACCATCAGTTCATACATCTGGAGCCCAGCCATGGTAACGCTCTGCCTTTTAGCAGGCCTTTACTTCTCCTTCAGGACCCGATTCGTACAAGTGCGCCGATTCAAGACGATGGCCAAATTGCTGTTCGCAAACGACAAAGAAAGCAAGACTGGCATCACCTCGTTTCAGGCTTTTGCCATGGCTTTGTCAGGGCGTGTCGGGACTGGCAATATCGTTGGCGTTGCCACGGCCATAGGCTATGGCGGTCCGGGATCCATCGTCTGGATGTGGATTATCGCCTTCCTAGGTTCGGGCACCGCTTTCGCCGAATCCACTTTAGCCCAGATATATAAGGAAGATCACAACGGACAGTTCCGTGGCGGCCCTTCCTATTACATCGAGAAAGGATTGAAATGCAAGTGGCTCGCTGTATTGTTTGCAGTTTGCAGCGTGATTGGCATGGGGCTTCTCATGCCGCCATTGCAATGCAACGGCATAGCCATATCGTGCAGCAACACCTTCGGCATCAAGCCATACGTTGCGGGCATCATTGTAGCCGTGCTGATAGGCCTGGTCATCATCGGTGGAGTGAAGCGCATCGCCAATGTCGCACAGATTGTGGCCCCATTCATAGCATTCCTTTACATTATTCTTTCCATTATCGTGCTGATTTGCAACGCCAGCATTGTGCCGGAAGTGTTCATGGACATGATTCGCAGTGCCTTTGGCTTCAACGAGGCATTGGGAGGCATTCTTGGGAGCACCATCGCATGGGGAGTGAAGCGCGGCATCTACTCCAACGAAGCCGGTCAAGGCTCGGGAGCCATCGTAGCTGGAGCCGCCAAAGTGAGCCATCCCGTCAAGCAAGGACTGGTGCAAGGTTTTTCGGTGTATGTCGATACCTTGCTCGTTTGCTCGGCCACAGCCCTCATGATTTTGGCATGCAAGACCTATAACGTTTATGACGCCTCGGGCAACATTCTCATCGCCTCCCAAAACATGCAGATGGGAACCCCCGATGTGAGTTACACTTCTGCCGCTTTGGGGACCATTCTCGGTGTACGTTGGGGCAACGTAGTCATCGCCTTTGCCCTTTTCTTCTTTGCCTTCACCACCATAATGGCTTACTACTATTACGCCGAAACCAACCTAGTTTATCTTTTCAGCCGGAAAAGCAGCAAGAAAAGCGTTGAGAAAACACTCATCGGAATCCTACGCCTCTGCATGGTTGCCTCCGTCTTCCTCGGGTCGCTTTACGAAGCCAAGACCATGTGGGACCTTGGCGACATCGGTGTAGGCACGATGGCTTGGATCAATATCATTGCCATTCTGCTGCTTTCATCGAAGCCCATCAAGGCTCTGCGCGACTTTGAAAAACAAGAGAAAGAGGGCAAGGAACCGAAATTCAACCCGAAAGAACTCGGTATCGAAAACGCCGATTTTTGGGAAAATAGATAACAGAAACAAAAAAAACGGGTTCTTACTCGAACAGCAAATTCAAATCGAGTTTCAGGAAATCCTCAATCGGGATGCCGTCCGAACCCACGACATAGACATACTTCGGGTGAAACTTTTCCATAAAGACCGAGAGGCCACGATTCATCATACGCCGGCCACTCTTGACCTCAACGCCCACAACGCTTTCTCTCCTAACCAAGACGAAATCGACCTCATCCTTGGCATCGCGCCAATAATACAGCTTGAAATCCATCACGCTGGCTTTCCCGACAAGATAAGCACCAATAGCCGACTCGACCCAACGGCCCCAACGCATCGGATCGGTATATTCCTTCACGAAGCCACGACCCGAATACACGCTCATCAGAGCCGAGTTATAGACCTGATATTTGGGGATAGAGTTGTATTTCCTCGAATTGTCGGAAGCGAACTTCTGCAAACCCGCGAGCAACTCACATTCGTCCAACACCTTAATATAATTGGCCAAAGTGGTCACATTGCCAGCATCTTGCAACTGCCCCAACATCTTGTTCAGCGAAAGCAACTCGCCCGAATAGCTGCAACCCAATTCGAACAGCTGGCGCAACAAGGCAGGCTTGTAGATGATGGTCGTCATCAGCACATCTTTTGAAATGGCAGGCTCGACAACGGCATCCAGTATGTATCTTTTCCAGCGGCTTTCGTTTTTCACCAGATTGGCGCCACCCGGATAACCGCCATAATAAATGTATTGGTCGATGTTCCAGCCAAAAGCTTCGTGCATCTCCTGGTAGCTCCAATGCCCCATCCTAATCATTTCTAAACGGCCCGCCAACGATTCCGTCAAGCCGCTTTTCAGCAGCAAACGCGACGAGCCAAGCAACACCACCTTAATATTGACATCGTGGAAACTGTCCATATCCCATTCACGCTTGACCGCCTCGCTCCAATTCTGCATTTTCTGGATTTCGTCGATGACCAAAAGATACTCTCCACCACCCCTAAGGCGATACTGCGAACGTGCCGATTCCCACACACGACCTATCCATGTCAAGTCATCCTCGGGAACTCCATCAGCTATCTCGAATGTGTAAGGAATATCAATTTGCTGCAAAACTTGCTTTACCAAAGTAGATTTCCCTACCTGACGAGGCCCGACAATGACCTGAATAAACTGGCGCGGCTCACGCATACGTTCCATTAAAGTCTCAAAACAAGGTCTTATGAACATAACTCCATGATTTTTACGCTGCAAAATTACAAAAATTCTCAAATCTATGCAGAAAAATTCTCAAATCTATGCAGAAAAATTCTCAAATCTCATTCACAATATGATTTTTTCCTATTATTGCAACATGAAAACCATAGCACACATACATTCCGATTTTCCGACGAAGTTCGGCGTGCCACGCCAAAGCGGAATCATTGACTCGCTAAAAGCCACCATCGTGTTTGAACCCGAATTTCGCAACCCGGATGCGGTTAGAGGATTAGAAGAATTCTCGCACATCTGGCTCATTTGGGAGTTTTCCGAAGCCGTTCGCGACACTTGGTCACCCACAGTAAGACCGCCGCGTTTGGGCGGCAACACACGCAAAGGCGTTTTCGCCACACGCTCGCCTTTCCGCCCCAACGCCATCGGTCTTTCGTCGGTGAAACTTGAAAAGATTGAAATCAATCCGGAACTCGGCCCTGTGCTTCATGTTTCGGGTGCCGACCTCATGGATGGCACACCCATCTTCGACATCAAGCCCTACATTGCCTACACCGACAGCCACCCAGAAGCCATCAGCGGCTTTGCCATGCGTCCTGCCGAATACGAGTTAGAGGTAAACATTCCAAACGAACTTCTTGAGAAAATCCCCGAAACGCAACGCGAAAGCCTCATCGCGGTTTTGGCACACGACCCAAGACCACAATACCACGACGACCCCAACCGTATCTACGGAATGGAATATGGCAAAATGGAAATAAAGTTCCGTGTTGACGGGATGCAACTCATGGTGACTGACGTTTGCCCTTGATTTCAGGCTCAAGGTTGGCGGGATGGAACGAGACATCCAAGGCACTCACCTCGACAGGCACCTCACTGGTGTTGACCAAGTAAAGTTTCAAATTATTCGAAGCCTTGAAAACGGAATCCAGCACTATCGATTGTGTGTGGAAATCCCAACTCCGAACACCATAATGCTTCATTGGCAAAGGATAGGTCTTAACTGTCTTTTGTCCTTCGGCATCGGCACATTGAGCAGCAAGGAATATGGAAGCGATGGAATCGGATGGCTTCGCAAAGAACGCAACATCAACCTCATCCCAATCAGTTGACAGACTATCAACAACAAAACCAGCACCGCAGGGTCGCGAAGCCTCAATAGGATGCCATGCCGGATTGCCACGGAAATGACCATAATCGTAGTGCAAGGTGTTCGGATTGGCATATTCATTGGGATAAAACGTCTTCAACGCCTTGGCCACGTTATCTGCTATGATGCGTCTTCCTTCTTCGTAATAATGTTCCGTGGTCCAATTCTGGTCGATGAAATTGACATCACGCACCAAACTCAAGTTATCAACTATCACGACATCGTCCATCGAGCCATAACGTTGCAACAGATAGTCGCGATTGCGGCGCATGAGGAAAAGAAGGTCCTCGCCTACCAACTCGTTGGCCTTATCGACATTCTCCGCCATTAGGTTGAATATCAAATGCCAACCACGCTGACGGCACAATTCAACGATAGCATCGAAATCAGCCACGCGTGGATTATCATCAGTGATGGTAAAAGCGTAAGTCTTGACGTAATGGCAAGCCAACTCGGTTTTCGCTTGGTCGCGGTTCCCTTCTTCGTCACGCCAGCCATTCCACGCCATTGACTCATCCCATTCGTCGGAAGTAGGATGCTGGAACTCATAAGGGAAATCCAAAGGAGCCGTGCGGCGAGCCTCTTTCGCCATATTGTCCCACTCTTCATCGCTATGGATGGTATAGGCCTTGAACGCTAGCAAAAAGCGATTAAAGAAAGGTGGATAATCTTTCAGCAACACGAGTTGTTTCCTCAGAGCGGTTTCAAGCCTCGAATAAATCCACGAAGAGCCAAACGAACGCAGGTTCATGGTCACCACCACGGTCTCGACGGCAGCATCTTCCGGAATATGCTTCAGCATATAATAATAGGTTTGGGCATGAGAAGCTTCCCTGGTCATGTCGCCCATCTTAACGGTGGGGAAATACTCCGAAGTGTAGGCGCTAATCTTGCGACGGTCAGGTTCTTCTTTTCCATAATGGTTGTTGGACGATTCACCGACATAAACGATTCGGCAACTGCCGTCGGCAACTTGCCACGAAAGTTCAACAATGTCGGAATACTTCACCAAATCATTCCTGAAAAACCATTTGGAATAGACCCAATTCATGCAAACCAGCAAAGCTGCAACGACAACGACACGTATAACTAACTTTTTCATAGCCTAGAACTGGAAATAGATGAACGGAATATTTTCGACCCTCGAGCATGCCACAATCATAAAAATCAGTACAGCGTAGATGAACCAACGCAGCACTAGAGGCTTGCCATCGCACCAACGATCGAAACGAGTGTTGCGAAGCACAATATCACTTAAAACAAACAGGCCGAGATACAAGAAACTCTGCCAATCGACAGTCACTTGACGCTCCACGCCAAAGTTAGAAAACATGGCCACAAACATTTCCTTCATCTGGGCGAAATCGCTTGAGCGAAACATCACCCAAAATAAGGTGACGAGGATGAAAGTCTTGGCCATATTGAACAAGTCAATCGACCAACGCCCCACTTTTGTCTGAGGCTCAAGCGTCTTCACATTTTTCTTGAGCACCTTCTCCACAATATGCAGCAAGCCGTGGGCAAAGCCCCAAAAGAGGAATGTCCAAGCAGCACCATGCCAAATGCCACTCAACACAAACACTACCAGAATATTGAAAGCCCAACGGGAGAACTTCACGCGGCTGCCGCCAAGCGGGATATAGACATAATCGCGGAACCAAGTGGAGAGCGAGATGTGCCAGCGGTGCCAAAACTCGGCGATGGAGCGCGACAGATAGGGCGAGCGGAAGTTGTCGGAAATGTCGAAACCCATCAGTTTGGCACTACCCAAGGCGATAGTGGAATAACCAAAGAAGTCGCAATAAATCTGGAAAGAATAGAACACTGCCCCTAACATGACACTCCATGAATTATAGGTGGAAGGTTCGTCGTAGATTCTTTCAACCGTTAGGCCTAAATTGTCGGCCACTACCATCTTGATGAACAAGCCGAACAAGATGAGCCGCATCCCCTTGGAGATGTTGTCGTAATCGAAGCGTTTCTCCTCGTGGAGCTGGCGCAACAAGTTACCCGGGCGTTCGATAGGGCCCGTCACCAGCTGCGGGAAGAACATCACATAAAGCGAATAATAGCCAAAATGATGCTCCGCCTTCTGGTTGCCACGATACACCTCTATCACATAGCTCATGCTCTGGAACGTGTGGAACGAGAGTCCGATTGGTAGGATGATATTCACCGCCAGGTCGGTTTCCATGCCCAATGTAGCACAAAGCCGTGTCAGATTTTCGGTGACGAAGCCTAGATACTTAAATACGAAAAGTACCGTCAAAGTGGAGACGACGCTAATAATCATGAAGGTTTTCTTCCATTTCGGTCGCTCGGCATTATGCTCCATCAGGATGCCCGCCAAATAATCTATCGCTATGGTAACGAGAAGGATAAGAATGTATTTTGGCACGAACCACATGTAGAACACGCAGCTGGCAGCAAGGAGCATAAACCATCTTGCCCGTTGTGGCAGCAGATAGAACAGCAGCACCACAACGGGCAGGAAGATGGCGAACTCTATGGAGTTGAAAACCATAAAATCCGATTGGGATTATTTCAGCTTCTTCATAGTAGTTTGCAGGATCTTGTCGCCTTTGCTCTTGTCGGAGACATAGGCCAAGATGTAGCATTGATCGACATTGAACGCAGGATCTATCACCATGTCGTATTGGTAGATGTACTCATCATTCACATAGCATTGTCCTTTATAGAAGGAATCGCCGAACTTACCATTGAGCGTGCCACGGAAAACATTGCGGAACACATAGTCATTGATTACACCGCCAGGTGCAACTTGCTTACCCACAAGGCTATCTTCCACCAAGCAGACGGTGACATAGAAATCACCCGAAACATCAGCCACAGCCATCACATCAGCTTCGACGTGGACGGTACGGGTTGAGTCGTCATAATGGTTGAAAATCTGCACATCGAAGGTCTGTTCTTCAGCCATGCCATCGCTCACAGATGTATCAATTTGGTCATAATATAAGGTATAGCCATCCGTAAGCGAAACATGGTCAACTGAAAACAGTGGGTTACTGGTATTATCGTTATACCAATACGTTCCTTCTTCCGTCAAAAAATCCGGGAAATCGCCCATGGGGATAGCCATGGGGCCAGCATGAACTGACATCACAAATACCTTATCTTCGCCATAGGCATGTTGCACTTCGTGAGCATACTCGGCGGCAGCTGGGCAATTGACACAACGCACACCCGTAAAATCCTTAATCAGCACCGTCTTTCCGCCAGCGGAAGGGGTGAAAGGCTTTTTTGGATTGTCTATCTTATCGCAATTGGTAACCGCAAAAACCATGGCAACCAATGCCATTATCGAGAATATCTTTTTCATTTTATGTAATTTAGAATGAGGTTGAAACAGTAAGTGAAACGCCTGACGAAGCGGGTACGGTACGGCAAACACCACCAACGCAAACCACGCCTTCGCTTTGGCGACCGCCGCTCAGCATGATACGGGTGGCATCTCTAATGTAAGTCACGTTACCCGAGAAATAATGGTCGCGATACTCAGGCACTGGGTTGCCATAATTCCATTTGTCGCCAATGGAGAACGACCAATGAGGTGTGATGGAGTATTCAATCAAGCCTGCCAACCAATTGCCACGCTTCTGGAAGTCTTTCTTCTCGCTCTCGTCATACACATAGCCTTGGTGGACTTTGTTTTCCCATAAGCCTTGAAGTTCGAGGCGGACACTCTGCTTCTTGTCGATTTTGTAGGTGACATCCATAAAGGCGATGTGGGCCTTCACCTTTGGGGAGCCGACATGGCCTTCAATGGTCGCGATGTCATACAAAAGATTGATGTATTGTGCGGTAATATGCCAATCTTTGCTTATCTTCTTGTCAATCTCGAAGTTGATGTCGCGGAAAAATACCGAATCGCTTACGGCGAAGAACTTGGAGGTATAGCCCATCGTGCCTCTTTTATTGACCACCAACTCACCATTGTCGAGAATGGAATCACGGACAATGTCGTTCACTTGGCTCACGTTAAGGGTCAGCTTGGTGCCATATTTACCGCCGAGAGCCGTTCCTTTGGGAATGGTGTAGTTCACCTGGAACTGGGCTGCCATTTCGCCATTGGGTTGGGTCGAATAGGTGTACATCGATGGCAAGCTATGAGTGTGAGTGTAATTGATAGGTGGGATGAAGTTGATGTCCAAGTCATTTTGCTTGGCTGTGTACATCGACTTGAAGCTCATGTTATCCACACGTTTCAACTGCAGCACGATGCCCAAGCCCTTTTGCGAATACGACAAAGAGGAAAGCAAGGCTTGACCTTCTTTATAGATGAAGTTATTGATAGCCGATGGGTCGTTGATCTTGTAAGCATATTCGGTGCTGAAAGCAAAACGACCGTATGACAGGTTGATGCGTCCGGCAGCAGCGCCCACATTTTCAGGAATGAAGTAGAACAAGCTTTGGTCGTATTGTTTCTTGCTGACGAAACTACCGCCAAGCGTCATTCTGAATTCCGATTCATTCATGGAAGGAATGCTTTGGTTGAGGTCCCATTCAGCATCAACGCCACGGATTATGCCACGATAGTCATCGGCTTCGAAATCTCTCTCAAGATAGGTAGCCCAATAGTAACGCTGGCGGCCATAAACGCCCTTGAAGGTCAGGCCTTGAGTTGGACGAAACACCACGCGGGCACCGCGCAGCGAGTTATCCATACCAAGCGACCACTCTTCGTAGGTACGGAACACCAAACCGCTACCGAACTGGTCGTAGATGTCGCCCACGGTGAAACCAATGGTGCCATTATCGTAGTTGGCGAAGAAGTTTGCCAAGCCAACGCCATTCAGCTCATCGCGGAAGCCATTCATCTGGGGCATGAAAGCCTCGAAACGGATGCCAGCAGAAAAGTTGCCCAAATTATACTGGACTTTACCGAAACCATTGAGACCCACCTTCTTACCATTGATGGATTCAGGGGTGATGTCGATGGTTGCATCGGGCATGTAATATTGTCCGTCGATCTGGAAGCTGCCATTGATTTGCGAACCTTCCAACAACGACTGAGCGCGGACCGAAAGACAGCCCAGCGCACCAAAAAAAAGAATCGAGAGTAATATTTTACGCATAGATTGTGTATTAAAACCATGACCATCGACTATGACCATGACCGCTAAACAGAAGTTTTCTGCGGTCATGGTCATAGTTGGTGGTCATAGTCAGATTATTTGACGAGTTTCTGGATTTCTTCGTAAAGTTCGTCTTCGGCGCCTTCAAGATAGCCTGTGTGCTGATACACGATCTTGCCCTTGCCATCAATAAGGAAGGTGTGAGGTGGATTGCTAACATTCATGGCGCGTTTCAGTTCGCTGTTCACGTCGAGCAACACATTGAAATCCCAGCCCTTGCCTTCGACAAAAGGCTTCACCTTTGCAGTCGAACGTGAGTCGTCGATTGAAACGGAATAGATTTTCACGCCAGTTTCATCCTGCCAATCATCATACACGTCACTCAAGGCGTTGTGTTCCTTGATGCATGGAGCGCACCAAGTAGCCCAGAAAGTGATAACGATAGGTTTGCCATTGTTCGACAGCTTCGAGATGTTGACATCTTTACCATTCAAGTCCTTCAATGTTACGTTAGGAAGGTCGGTTTTCGTTTGCGCATGAAGACCTGCCACCAGCAGCGTCATCAGCAATAATGTAGTAAGCTTCTTCATTTGTTATGATTGTTAAATATTAAACTTTCAATTATTTATATTCTTAATTCTCAATTCTTCATTCTTAATTAACTCCGTTGAAATGTATATTCGGCGTAGCCAATCTTCGATTTCTTCATTCCACATTAATATAGACTTCCATCAGCTTGCAATACTGCTCAGCCCTGATAGTAACCTGATTGATAACATTCGGGACGAGGATACATTCCCCTGCATTAACACATTCCGTGCCATTTTCCCATTTCAGCTCAAATTTTCCTTTCGTGCAAAGCAAGATGACGAAGGAATCGAGACTCGAGTAGTCCTTTTCCATCTCGCCGCCTTCCATCTGGAGCATGTTCGTAACGAAAAACTGCGAATCAACGACAGGAAGCGAACGGTTCATCTCATTGGGCACATCGATTTTGTATTGTTCAGGCAAGTTGAAATCGAGAGCTTCCAACGACTGAGGGATGTGTAGCTCGCGGCGCATACCGGCTACATCGATACGGTCCCAGTCGTAAATGCGATAGGTGACATCGCTGGTCTGCTGGATTTCGGCCACCATAATGTCGGGACCAAGGGCATGGACACGACCCGCCGGGATGAAAAACACATCGCCTTCTTTCACTTCCTCATAGTTCAAGACGCTTTGGAGGCGGCTGGCCTCCATCACTTTGGCATACTCCATGCGAGTGAGTTGTTGGTTGAAGCCCATAACCAGTTTGGCATCCTTGTCGGCCTGCATTACATACCACATCTCCGTCTTTCCATTGCCAAGACCACGTTTCTGTGCCAGTTCGTCATCGGGATGCACCTGCACCGAAAGCCAGTCGTTGGCATCGATAACTTTCACCAAGATAGGAAATTGCTCACCATATTTGTCAAACACGGCATCGCCAACGAGGTCACCCATGAAAGTCTCAACAAGGTCGTTGATTTCGTCGCCTTCGAAGTCGCCAATAGCCACTTCGCTCTGCTCGTTCCAAATGCCCGAAAGCAGCCAAGCCTCGCCACAGTTCGGCAAGTTACCATAATCCAAGCCCAAGACTTCCTTGATTTTCCGACCGCCCCAAATCTTGTCCTTGAAGATGGGTTTGAACTTGAGAGGATATAATACCGTTGACATCAGATTCTATTTGAAAAAATACGGGGCAAAGATATGGATTTTTTCCAAACAAAAGCGTACTTTTGCAAACATCAAAAAAAGCAAAATCGAGTCATGCAAGAAATATTTGAACTTCGGCATATTCTTCACTCCTATCCTGAACCATCAGGAAACGAAGTCAAAACCAATCTTATTATCAACCAATGGCTTAAAGCCACGAATCCAGACCTGCTGATAGAAAAGATAGGCGGCTATGGCGTGGCGGCTATCTATAAAGGCAAGCAACCCGGCAAGCGCATCCTCATCCGCGGCGACATCGATGCGCTTCACATTCCCGAACAAAACGACCTATCCTATTGTTCGCAACACAATGGTTTTTCGCACAAATGCGGTCACGACGGCCACACCGCCATTTTATGCGGCTTGGCCCAATGGCTTGGTGAACAGCGTCCCGACCGTGGTGAAGTGGTACTGCTTTTCCAACCCGCCGAAGAAACGGGGCAAGGCGCTCAAGCCGTCTTGCAAGACCCTCAGTTTCAACAAATCAAGCCCGACATCGCCTACGGGTTGCACAACCTTCCGAGTTTCGAAAAAGGCAAGATCATGGTACGTCGAGGCTGTTTCGCAGCAGCATCCTTTGGGTTGAAACTCGTTTTCGATGGTCGCACAGCCCATGCCTCACAGCCCGAAACAGGACACAATCCTTCCGAACTTTTTGCGGTGCTCATCCATCAGTTGGAGAAAAAACGCGAGATGCTGAAAGACATGAAGCCACTCACCACATTTGTCATCACTCACGCCATGTTGGGTGAAGAGACCTTCGGTGTCGCTCCTGGCCATGCCGAGATTTGGCTCACCTTGCGCAGCTACGACGACCACAACCTTGAGATGCTGGCCTCACAAATCATCGAGATGTGCCGTGCCAAAGCCAAAGACCATCTTTTCGATTTCAGCTACACGATGCACGAGGCCTTTGCCGCCACCAATAGCGACGACCATTGCGTTGATATTATTGAGAAGGCAGCGCAAAACCTTGATTTGCAAATCAGTCATTTAAGCGAACCTTTCCGCTGGTCGGAAGACTTCGGACGCTTCGGCGAAGTGTGTCCGATAGGCTTCTTCGGTTTAGGTTCGGGCATCGACCAACCTGCCCTGCACAATCCGGAATACGACTTCCCAGATGACATTCTCGAAACAGGAATGTGCATGTTTTGGGAAATCATCAGGCAAGAGCTGGAATAAACTTATAAATAGTTGATAACGTTTATTTTGTTATCAATTTTGTAATCTCGTTAACTATAGCGAGCGAATAGAAGTTGGCAATTTCGGCGATGAACTTGCCGAAATCGACGCGTGCGTTGTGGTCGGCCGTGTCGCTGATGGTGCGGATGACCGTGAATGGCACGTCAAATTCCATGCAAGCCTGAGCAACGGCGGCACCTTCCATCTCGACACAAAGGACGTTTGGCAAACCAGAGAGGATTTCGTTTCGCTTTTCATCACTGTTGATGAACTGGTCGCCACTAGCCACGTCGCCAAAATACAGCATCGGATTCAAGCCAAATTCTTTGGCAGCCGCTTCGCCCACTATTTTCTCAACGCCTTTCGAGAGCAAGTTCTCCACGGCACGACCCGCCAACTCGCTCAAAGCCTCGTCGCTATCGACATAAACCTTATTCAGCAATGGCAATTCGTATTTTTTAATGATGGGCCGAGCATCCAAATCGTGCTGAACCAAACGCTTGGAAACGACAATGTCGCCAACTTTAAGATTATCGGCCAAGGCTCCGGCAGTACCGATAAAAAACAAATCGGTGACATGGAACTCCGTCAGCAAAACCGTCGCCGTAATGGTAGCGGCCACCTTCCCCCACTTCGAAAAGGCTACCACACAATCCACACCATTAATTTTCCCAGTGATAAATTCACGATTTCCAAGCTCGACAACCTTACGCTCATCCACCATTCCCTTGACCATGTCGATTTCTTCCTTCATGGCACCCAAAATGCCTATACGTCTCATCATAGTTTTCCAATATTTTTGCACGGCAAAAGTAAAAAAAATCTATCTTTGCAAAAATTTGAATCCATGAAAAAAATATGCATATTTTGCGGCAGCAGCATGGGGTTCGACACGATTTACCGACAAGAAGCCGTTAAATTAGGTCAAGAATTGGCCAACCGTCGATGCGAATTGCTCTATGGTGCTGCAAGTGTTGGACTTATGAAAGTCATCGCCGATGTGATGCTCGAAAACAAATGCAAGGTGATTGGCACCATAACGCATCATCTCAAGGAGCTTCATGTTGGCGAAGAAGGCATTGATGAGCTGTATGTGGTTGACACCATGGCCGAGCGCAAGAAACTTCTTGAAGACAAAGCCGATGGCTTCATTGCCATGCCAGGTGGTTTCGGCACTCTCGACGAACTCTTTGAAGCATTGGTTCTCAGTCAATTGCGCATTTTCGACAAACCCGTAGGCCTTTTCAACGTAAAGGGCTATTTCGATAAGTTGCTAGAATACATCAACCATGCCGTTGAGGAAGGTTTCATCCGCAAGGAACACGCCAACAACCTCATCGTCAGCGACAATCCAAAAGAATTGCTCGACCGCATGGAAGAGTTCCAGCCCGTCACCGTCGGCAAGTGGATTGACGACATTCACAAAGAAACAGAAAAGCCTCTGACCATCATCGGCATCACAGGCACCCTTGGCGCAGGCAAAGGCACTATCGTCGATTTCCTTATTAAAGAAAAGGGATTCGTGCATTATTCGGTGCGCGCCTACATCGCCGAAGAAATAACGAGAAGAGGTATGGAAGTGAATCGCGACACACTGACTCTCGTTGCCAATGATTTACGCGCTTCACATTCACCAAGTTACATAACAGACCAACTATTTGAACGTGCCAAGAAAGCTGGCAAAAACGCCGTCATCGAAAGTGTCCGAACGCCTGGCGAAATCTACTCGTTACGTCAAAAGGGGAAGTTCTACCTCTTGGCCGTCGATGCCGACCAACATCTGCGCTACGAGCGCATCCATCTTCGCGGTTCAGAGACCGACCACGTCAGTTTCGAGACCTTCAAGGCCAATGAAGAACGCGAGATGAGCAACACCGACCCAACCAAACAGAACCTTGGCATCTGCATCAAGGAGGCCGACTTCGTTTTCGTGAACAACGGGACCATCGAAGAGCTGCACCAACAAGTCGAAAACGTATTAACGAAACTATTATAACCTATGGATAACGAATTCATCCGTCCATCGTGGGACGAATATTTCCTGAAATTGGCCGACACCGTTTCGGAACGCGCCACTTGCAACCGTGGCCGTAGTGGTTGCGTCATCGTGAAAGAAAAGCAGATATTAGTGACCGGATACGTCGGTTCGCCAACGGGTCTTCCCCACTGCGACGATGTGGGGCATCTTTTCCGCAAGACCATTCACGAAGACGGCACGATTACCCAACATTGCGTACGCACCGTCCATGCCGAGCAGAATGCCATTTGCCAAGCTGCACGTCGCGGCATCGCATTGGATGGCAGCACTTTATATTGCAGGATGACGCCTTGCCGCACTTGCGCCATGCTCATCATCAACTGCGGCATCGTGCGTGTGGTTTGCGAACGCAAATACCACGATGGTGCCGAAACGGAAGAGATGTTCCGCCAAGTCGGCATCGAGTTGGTCTATAAATACGACGAAGTGCAACAATACGAAGGCCAAAAAGGATAAAATGCGTATTTTTGCACAATATTAACATAGAAATCCCTATATGGACAGCAAAAGATTAGAAAAAGTAAACAAACTGATAATTAAAGAATTAGGCGAGATATTCCAAACAGAATTGCGTCCCGCAGTGCCATCGCTGATGATTACCGTGACCCATGTCAACGTCACCTCCGACCTTTCATACGCGAAGGTCTATCTCAGCATCTTCGGTGTTGACGACAAGAAAAAAGTGGTTGAAGAAGTCGGGCAAAACTCCAAAGCCATCCGCGGACTGCTTGGCAACCGCATCCGTCACCAAATCCGTGTCATCCCCGAACTCCGTTTCTACGAAGACGACTCGCTCGATTACATTGAAAACATCGATAATCTGCTGCATCAGTGAATGTTCCGCTTTTCATAGCGAACCGTTATCTCCACGCGAAAAAGAGCCACAACCTCATTAACATCATCACCTGGATTTCAATCATAGGCATTAGTGTTGGCTCTTTTGCGCTCATCGTGGTCATGTCGGCTTTCAATGGATTGGAAAACGTGATTTCGTCCATGAACAGCCAACTCACCCCCGACTTACAGATTGCATCAACGAAAGGCAAAACCGTCAATCTTGCCACTTTTCCTGCCGAACAAGTTCAATCAATCAAAGGCGTTGAATATCTATCTCCCGCTATCACTGAAGATGCGCTTTTCAGGGCCAACGACAAGCAACACATAGGTCAAGTGAAAGGATTAGGCAACATTTACGGACAGATTCCACGCGTCAACGGCACTATTCAAAGCGAAGATGGGTTGATACTTTCCGATGCCGACTACGACTATGCCGTTCCAGGTTCAGGCGTAGCTTGGCACTTGGGAATCAACGCTTTCAACCCTTATTCCGTAGTGAGAATCTATGTTCCAAAACGCGGCAACGCCACCACCATGAGCCTTGAAAACAGTTTCAATACAGGCGTTCTGAGCATTCAAAGCACTTTCACCACCTATCAGGAAATGGACGAGACCACAGTATTGGTTCCGTACGAATGGCTTTCAGAATTGCTTGAATATGAAGGCAAAGCAAGCACAATAGATCTCTTTCTTTCGCCTTCAGCCGATGTCAAGAAGGTGAAAAAGGAAATAAAAAACATTGTAGGCAGCGAGTTTACCGTTAAAGACCAACAAGAACAGCAGGAAACGCTTTACAAAATCATGCGTTCCGAGAAATGGGCGGTTTATGTCATCCTCACCTTCATCCTCATCCTCGCCACTTTCAATGTAGTCGGTTCGCTCTCCATGCTGATTATCGACAAGCGGAAAGACACAGAAATACTGAAAGCCATGGGAGCCAACCGAAAGTTCATCCACCAGCTTTTCATCGACGAAGGCTTGCTGATTTCAGTGGCAGGAGGCATCATCGGGCTTCTGCTTGGCTCAGTGCTCATCTTGCTACAGCAGAAATTCGGTTTCATTAAGTTTGGCAATGGCGGCAGCTATATCGTTGATGCCTACCCCGTCCTATTGAAAATAAAAGACATAGTCTTGATTTTGTTCACCATCGTCATCGTGGGCGGCACATCAACCTTGCTGACAGTGCGTCACGCCATGAAAAAGGAAGGTTTTTCGCTGAAGGCAAAATGATAAAAAAACGGAGTTGTACTCCGTTTTTTATTGAAATTTATGGAATAGAAGTCTGTTTTTTTCATTATTTGTTGCCCTTGCTGCGGTTGTGGGTCTGACAAAGCATTTCGCAGTTGCTTATGTCGGTTGCTCCGCCTTTGCTCCACGCTGTTACATGGTCGGCATCCATTTCGCTGTATTTCCAGATTTTTGTTCGGTTGGCGTTGCTGACACATGCACACAACGGACAGTTTGAAATGCCTTTTTCCTCGGCTTCTTTCTTTTGCTGCGCATATTTGGCTTTCTTTACCGATTCCTCAAAAACACGAATCTCCAGCAAACGCTTATCTTGCTCGCCGCCAAGAACATACTCAAACACACCGCTGCGTTTCTTTACAAATTCATCGGCATAGAGGGCACGAACACGGCTTTGGACTTCATCGGGATTGTAGGCCCTTGTGTGATAGGTTTCGTACAAACGTCCCCATTCCAAGCCGCGCATTTCGTTTTCCACATCGTTAAACACGCTGCTAATCCAATCGATTACGCTGGTAAAGTATGCCTTTAGTTCGTTTATGTTCGTATCGTGACGGTGCTCGCTCATATAGTTGTCGATGGTTTTGCCTTGTGCCGCCGACACCCAATCCAAAGCGCACTCCAATATCTCTTGCCTGATGGTTGTGCCTTTAATGTAAGCGCTCCATTTCTGCACATTGGCGTTTTGGCTGTTGCTGAATTCGGCCTTGGCAAGCGTGACAAATTCTCCGCTGAATATGGCATTGCACAATTCCTGCTGGTTGAGCGGAACGCCTGCAATGTTGATGGTCTTGAACCAGTCTTTTATCTCCTTTTCCTCGCCTTGGCAAATGTAGATGGTAAGCGGAGTTTGCAGTATCTTTTCCTGTTGGTCTTTTGCTAAACCGCTGAAATACTGCTCCATGCCGTCAATCTTAATGGCGAACTTGCCCGTAACGTAACGTCCAAATGAGGTTATGCGCTGCTGGCCGTCAAGAACTTCGTATTTGCCTTCGGCTGGCTCGTTGAAATAGATAAGCCCCAACGGATAGCCGGCAAGTATCGATTCTATCACGGCCACATCGCGCTTGCCGTCGGCGTAAATGTAGTTGCGTTGGTATTCGGGCTGAATGGTTAGCGAGCCTGAAAGCCCGAACAGTCCCTTGCCCTCCAATTCGTTATATACAAAGCCTTTGCAAATGTCGGCTATTGTAATGTCGGTTCTTAGTGTTGTTTTCATGTTTTATTGTTTTTTGCGGATTAATATGCGTCGATATGGTAATTCTATAATTCCTTCTTTTGTTATATAATACAAATCTCCATCTCGTAATCCCTTATTAATCTGTTTCAATTTTCTGTCATATGGTTTCAGCCCAAGTTTGACACCCGCGTCTCCGTGAGGATGTCCAATTATTTCAAATTGCTCTGGACAATATTTATCCATAAAACTAATTGGGACTCCCATAATTCCTGTATAATCTGAAGGTATAGCGTCAACATAGGGAACGTCTATTGCATCAAAATTATCATAATGCATATATCCTTTTCCTTTAATTTCTTTGTGCTTACTAAACTTTATATTGTCTGCCTGCGTCATAAGCGAAAGTGGTTGGTGGCGGCGTCCGTGGTCAATATTTGTAAACCAGCAGGTGTTTCCCATTTTTTGTTTTTCTCCATTTGGTGTGCAGTATTCTTTTGCTCCAAATTCCTTACCCAACCAAATTTGGTTTCCTTTTAGTAAAGGGAAAATTTCTTTCATACTAATGGCATTCATATTGCCAATAATCACAAACTGCTTGTCGGCCTCAACAATCCAAGCCAAAAACTCACGGAACAACGAAAATGGCGGATTGGTAACAATAATGTCAGCCTCATTGCGCAAGGCCTTGACTTCGTTGCTGCGGAAGTCGCCATCGCCTTCAAGGTATTGCCATTCAAGGTCGTTTATGTCTATGCGTCCGCTGTTGTTCGTATCGTGGTCGAGCACGAATATTTTGCCGTTTTTGCGCGTCTTGTTCTCGTCAAAGTTCGGACTTTGTTCTTCGAACAGCGTCAGTTGATAGCCTTCTTTATACTGCTTGCTTTCTACCGCATAGCTGGTGCTGATAAGTTTTTTAAGTCCAAGTGTTTCAAAGTTTTGAGCAAAATATTTGGTAAAGTTGCTCCATTCGGGGTCGTCGCAAGGCAAAAGCACCGTCTTGCCACGGAACACATCGGGATTGTATTCAATGTATGCGTTTATTTCCTTTTCTATGTCGGCGTATTGTGTGTAGAACTCATCGTTTTTTGCCGATTTTGCTGCGCCGAGATTGCTGTTTCCTGCCATAGTGATTGATAGTTTTGCGGCTATCAAATCACGCAAACGTGCAAAAGAAAGGCGTGAGCCTCTTGCACGTTCACCAAGGCAGCCCAGGAATGGAACCTTTGACCATTTCAAGAAAACTCACGCCGAAGCGCGAGCATCTCTATCATCAAATGGTCAAGGCCAATTCCACGGAGAATTGCCTCAAATCGTTTCTGTTTGTTCTATTCCAAATAAGTTTCCTGGGCTTTTCGGGTGAACGTGAAACGATAGCGAATGCTTTGTTTTACAATATTTTAATTATTTGTTTCTGTTCTTTTTGTCGTTTCGTTTTGTAGGTTAAACAATTCTTTTTGGGTTTCTATTTCTCTTCGAAGTTCTTCTTCCGAAGGTAGGTAAAGTTTGTATTTTGAAGCGAATAATTGCTCATTCCCTTTTAGAATCGAGTATTTGGCAATATCCGAATCAGTTTCGCTGCACAGCACAATGCCGATTGTCGGGTTGTCGCCTTCTGTACGTTTCAGGTCATCATACATTCTCACATACATGTCCATTTGCCCGACATCTTGATGCGTGATTTTTCCTATCTTCAAGTCTATGAGCACATAACATTTAAGCACGACATTATAGAACACAAGATCAATGAAGTAATCGTTGTTTGCGGTTCGAATCAGTTCCTGGCGACCCATGAAAGCGAAGCCACGGCCTAATTCCATGATGAATTCCTGCAAGTGTGCTATAACGGCACTTTCAAGTTCGGTTTCACTATAACTGTCGTCTTTTTTAAAACCAAGAAATTCCGCTACTATAGGATTTTTCAAAAGTTCCAGTTTGTTGGGAACGGCATCTTCTTTTGCGGTTTCAAGCAATTGTGGTTGCTTGAAATGACGTTCAAAATATTGGGTTGATATGTTACGGTCAAGTGTGCGTACACTCCACATTTCTTGCGAGGCAGTAAGCATGTACCAACGAGCTGCGGTTATATTTTCTACACGTAGAATTGTGCGTATATGCGACCATGTCAAATTGTGCACACGCGTGTGCACAATTTCCAAGTTATTGAAAGTTAAGTAAAAAGCCCTAAAATACTGAAGATTCCTTTTGCTGAATCCTTTCCCGAAAGTTCGCGTCAGTTCTTCGGAAAGTTGTGCGATGAGCTGTGTACCGTAATCAGCGCGTTCCTTACCCTTTTGTTCTTGCAAGACAATTCTTTCGCCTATCTTCCAATAGGTTTCAATCATCACTTGGCTTACGGAAGCGTAGGCTTGCTGACGTCCTTGCTCAACAATGTTTTTCACTTCTGTGAGAAACGTGTCGTCAAACGTGACTTTTCTTATGTCGTTATTTCCGTTCATCAACAGAAAAAAATGTGTGTTATTTTTGTGCAAAATTACTATTTTCCCCAATCAGATTCGTCAAATCAATGAATTCTTTCACCGAAAGCTGTTCGGGGCGTTTGTTGAAGACTTCGTTTTCGATGATTTCAGGACTTAGCAGCGAGCGGAGCGAGTTGCGCATGGTCTTGCGTCGCTGGTTGAAGGCTTGCTTCACAATGGTCACGAAAAGTTTTTCGTCGCAGCCCAAGTCGGTGGTGGCGTTGCGCCTCATCTTAATGACTGCCGATTTCACCTTCGGCGGCGGATTGAACACGTTTTCGTGAACGGTAAACAGATAGTCGATGTCGTACCAAGCCTGCATCAGCACGCTCAAAATGCCGTAGGTCTTGCTGCCTTCCTTGGCGGCCATGCGCTCGGCCATTTCCTTCTGTACCATCCCGACGACTTCAACGACCAATTCCTTGTGTTTCAGCACCTGAAAGAAAATCTGACTGCTGATGTTGTAAGGAAAATTGCCAATGATAGCCATGTTTTGCTTTCCATACTGGTTGAGGTCAGCACGCAAGAAATCACCATGAATGAGGTGGTCGCCAAGCATCGGAAAATGCACTTTCAGGTAGTCGATGGATTCGGTGTCAATCTCAATCACATAGAACTTATCCATGATGTCATTCACCATATATTGTGTCAAGACACCCGTTCCCGCTCCTACCTCAATGACAGTTTCCACATCGGACGAAAGCTGATCGACAATGCGTTTGGCAATGCTTTGGTCGGTCAAAAAATGCTGACCTAGGCTTTTCTTGGGTCTTACTTCGTTCATTATATTTCCTTTTTTGGCATCAGGAGACGCGATGAATCGCGTCTCTACTGGATTTTTCGATAATTTTTCTTCGCTTGGGCTGTATAGATGCTCGTTGAATAATCGTCAATCAAGGTTTCGTAATGCTGTTTGGCATCTTCCTTTTTGTCCAATTCATTTTGTTCCAAAAGAGCTGCCTCCATCAAGGCGTGGTCAGTCATATAACTGAACTGGTAGTTGTCAACGATTTGCAAAAACAGCTGTTCAGCTTCAGCAAATTCATGATTTATCTTTGCAAGCTCTGCTTTGCGGAACAAAGCATGAGGAATACTCACCTCGTTGCCATTAGCGACGATGGAATCCAAAACCATCATTGCCTCATCATATCGTTGCTGATAGATTCGGTAATCGGCACGAGCCAAACGCTTAAGTTCCAGGCCTGTAGTATCGATTTCAAGGTTGTCTTTGATGACCAGCGACAAAGTCATGGCATCATTGGCAATCAGTTTCGAAGTGGCAGCTTTCAGTACATGAAGTTGGGTTTCGGCCCAGGCAAATTCGCCGATAAAATAGCGCAACTTTGCGTTTCTGAAACGCGCTTCATGGCCCAAAGGTTCTTCTTTCATGCTTTTGTCAACTTGGCTATAGAGCAAGGTAGCTTCCCACACCTCGTCATCAAACAAATAGATGTCGGCCAAAAGCAGCTTGAGTTCTGCCTTGTCTTGCTTCGACTTCACTGTTTCTATCGTGTTCTCCAACAATTGGATAGCATCATTCTTACGGTCCAAGCGGTAGGCCATAATGTCAGCTTGGGTCTTCACCAAACTCGTCAATTCAGCGGTTCCAACATTCAGATATTCCTTGTCCAAACGCTCCGAAAGACGGTTGAAAACCTTTACATCATTGCAATTTTCGGCTTTCAGTTTTTGGTATTCGGCGTCAATCAAACCTGCCACCGCTCGACCATAATAAGGTCCCGACTTACCTTTCTTGCAAATGTAGTCGAACCCGTCACGAGCCACGTCAAATTGCCGATTACTCAAGCAAATGCTAGCCAAATTCACAATCTGGCCATCTTGGTCACCGATGCGCCTATCAATGCTCTTACTTTGTGCCAAAGCAATGTCGTAATCTTCCTGCTGCAAGGCAAACCAAACTAGCAGTTTCGCAAACTCCACATTATCAGGTTTTTCCTGTGTTTGTTTCAGCAAAGCCATCCTCAAATTATCTGCGATGCTATTATTGACATCATAAAACAGCAAGGTTTGCAAACGATTCTTGATATTGTTGTACTGAGCAGGATGCGACTCAAGTTCAAGGAAATAGTAGCGGAATGCGTTTTGGTAATCCGCCATCGACTGATAGGTATAGGCCAATTCCATGAAGAATGGGCTGTTCTCCGTTTTCGAGCAAATGTCAGCACCTTTTTCATAGACGCGCAATGCCATGTCATTAAGTCCACGCGAACGGAGGAAATTGCCTACGCCTTGAATCGTTCCCAAATCATCCGGCAACGATTTCAGAATTGCATTAAACTGTTTTTCAGCTTTTTTCGGTTCATCATTTAAGCCATAAACGAATACCAAATCCACCAAGGTCTTTGCGTCTTTTGGATATTTCCTTTCGAACAACTTTAGTTGATGGATAGCTTCATCGTAATTCTTTTGCAGTATCAGGCATTCCACATATTGGTGGAAAAGATACGGCTGATTGTATTTCTGATAAAGTTTCTCGTACAGTTCACTCGCCTTTTCATACTCCTGATTCGCGAAGCAACGACTGGCCAACTGCTCGTCAATTTGGCGTTGTTCGTCACGTTTTTCTATTTCCCGTTTTTTCTTTTCTTCGGCAGCAGTCGAAACATTTTGGGCATCCACACAGAAAGCGGACACCAAAATGAAAAGTAGAAATATGAGACGAGAACGAATCATTTCAAGGCATCAAGTTCCTTTTGACACGAACCAAAACGGTCTTTAAAATAGAGGATTTGGTTGTGCAAGGTGTCGGCAGCAATGGTTTCGCGTTCAAGATATACGTTGAACAGCGAATCATTAATCATTTCGTTTTCAAAGTCGAATTGCAAGTCGGTGAGTTGCTTTTTCGAATAATCCAACTTGGATTTCAGCGAAGGTTTGACTTCCATGAATTGCTGTAGATAAGCCTGGGCAAGATTGAGCTTTTCAAAATAGCCCTGAACTATATTTGGATCAACTGAGCCAAGTTGCGAGTCGATGTTCATGAAAGAAGTCTTCAATTTGACGAAATCATTGGCTTCAAAGTCCTGGAAAGCAACGATGTCATTATCAACCTGTTGCTGAAGATTTGTGAGGCGTTCTGCCGGAGACGGCGCCGATGTCTTGTTAGTACATCCGTTGAATGCGAGGGCCGAAAACACGGCGATAACCAATACGGTTTTTACAAAAGTTTTCAATGTCTTAAAGTATTAAAATGAGAAAGCAAAATTATGAAATTTTCGTCGATGGGGGTTCAACAATCGCGAAATTTTCGCTACGCAAAAAGCCCGACCATCAATGATAGTCGGGCTAAGTCTTTATCAGAAGAATGATTATTCAGTGATTTGACCTTCCACTGGAAGGATGGAGACGAATGACTTGTTGTCTCTCTTCTTTTGAAATTCAACGATGCCATCGCACAAAGCATACAAGGTGTGATCCTTGCCCATACCGACATTCTTGCCAGGATAGTGCTTGGTGCCACGTTGACGGACGATGATATTACCTGCTATTGCAGCTTGACCACCGAAAAGTTTAATACCGAGTCGCTTACTAGCTGACTCACGACCGTTCTCTGAACTACCGACGCCTTTTTTGTGTGCCATATCTTCTAAATTTAAGCGGTTTTTTACTCAGTGATGCTATCGATAACGACCTTGCTCAAATATTGGCGATGACCGTTAGAGGTTTGATAGCCTTTTCTTCTTCTTTTCTTGAAAACGATAACCTTGTTACCCTTGCAGTGTTGCATGATGGTGGCTTCGACATTAGCGCCGGCTACCGTCGGGGCTCCTACTTTCGTCGAACCTTCGTTTTCGATTAATAACACTCTGTCGAAAGAAACTTTGCTTCCTTCTTCTCCTTGCAGTCTGTTAACAAACAATTCTTGACCTTGAGTCACTTTAAACTGCTGACCTGCGATTTCTACTATTGCGTACATTTCTCGATATCTTTTTAGATATTTTCTACCTTAATTTTTCGGACTGCAAAAATACAACTTTTTTCATTTGTGCAAGACAAATCGAACTTTTTTATTTTCAATTTCTTTTTCACACGGCATATTATCTCATAAAATTACTTACTTTTGCCAGTCGTTTGCGAGCACAACGAAAACACAACAAGATGAGTGACAGCGAATTAAACAGTATTATTGAAAAACTTAAACAAGGCGACAGAGACTCTTTCGACAAGATTTTCCGCCGGTTTTATGCTCCGATGATTCGCTTCAGCATCCGTTTTGTGGCCGATTCTGATGTCGCAGCAGAGATTGTACAGGACTTTTTCGTGAAATTATGGACCAATCACGACAAGCTGAACATTAATACCTCATTCGAGTCCTTCCTGATGCGCTCCATCCAAAATGCAGCCCTCACCTATATTAATAAGGAACGCTCACACAGCGAAATCAATCTCAAAGTATATACCGAAGAAGGCGAAGCTTGCGACCCTTCGCAAGAGCTCCAGTCGAAGAACCTTGAAGCAGCTTATAGGAAAGTTTTGGCCGAAATGCCAGAAAAACGTCGGCTCGTCTTCCAAGCCAGCCGCTTCGACGGGATGAAATACGCCGAAATCGCCGAGAAATACGGCCTGTCGCAAAAGACCGTAGAAGCCCACATGAGCGCCGCAATCAAACAACTCAAGGAAGGACTCAAGGATTATATTTAAAAAATCTGAAAAAATTTCGTTTTCGACTAAGGGTAAAACACAAGTTATTAGTCATATAAGTGAAATTAGAAACAAAATGAACACGAACAACGGCAAATATGATGCTTTAATCATGGACTACCTCGATGGAATTTGCTCCGCAGAGGAAGCCCAAGATTTGCTTTTGTGGCTTGCCGAATCGGAAAGCAATCGTGCTCATTTTGAAGAATTTAAGCAAGTTTGGTCACTCACCGATTTCAGCATTCCAAGCGATATTGACACCGAAGCCGCTTTGGCTAACGTAAACGAAATCATTAAAGAAACCGAAAATCGGGAGCCAGCTCAAATTGTCGAAATGCCTTGGCTGAGAAGAAACCTCAAAGCCGTTTCGAGCGTTGCAGCAGCCGTTGTGGTCGCCATCGTGTTGGGATTTTTGTTCCTAAAACCGAACACTGACACCATCACCTTCGCATCCAACGGAAACGACCAGACCTACACCCTTCCCGATGGCTCAACCATCGAATTTGAAGGTGAATCAACGGTTTCATATCTCGCCAATTTCAAGGAAAGAGAAATCGACTTCAAAGGCAAAGCCCAATTTGACATCGCAAAAGATGAAAGTCATCCATTCACCATCCATTGTGGCGACATTAATGTCAAGGTGCTGGGCACCAATTTCTTGCTGAACGCCGAACAAGACAACTATTTTGTCGATCTTATTTCAGGCAAGGTCCAGATGGTCAATGTTGACCAGAAAGGACACGAATCTGGCAGCATCGAACTCATGCCTGGCGAACGCGGCATCTTCAACAACAACGATAGCAGCTTGAAGGCCATGTCGTATAGCGAAGTGAAGAAAGAAGAACTCACCAACGAGCATTACCTTGACTTCAACGATGTCAAACTGTCAACGATTGTCGAAGCCCTCGAATTCCTCTACGACATTAAGATCGTGTTGCCTGAAAAGTATGCAAACAGCAAACTCACAGCACGTTTCACCGATCAGGATAGCGTTGATGACATGCTTGAAACCATTGCCACGGTATTCAATTTCGAGATTACAAAAGACGGCAATACCTACACCATCCACTAATCGTTTTCCTTCTTTCTCTCCATTTTTAGCCTCATAAAGAGGTTCCTATTTTATTTTATTGTAAATTAGCGGCCTATTTTCGACTACTAATTATGGAGTTACCTACAACATCAATACCTAAAAAACATCGCAAAATATTAAACGACAGTATTTTGCCTATTTTTCTCATTTCGTTTTTCCTGACGTTGTTCACCCTAATCCGCCCGCAAGAAGCCAAAGCCCAAAACTTTGACGCGCTCATTTCCTTTTCGGTTGAATCGTGCAGCTTAGATGCGGCCTTGGAAAAACTTCTTGCAGAGTATGACATTAATGTCGCCTTCAGCAAGGCAGAACTCAGCAAAATCAGAATCGAGAGATACAGTTGTTCCTACAAGTCAACGGAAGAAGTGCTGGCCGACTTGCTGAAAGGTACGAATTACGGTTTCAGAAAAATTGGAATGCAATATGTGATCAGGAAAAACAAGGCCCTTGACCCCGAAAAGAACGAGCAAAACGACCCGATTAATGAAATCAAGAAACACAAGACGGAAACCATCATGAGCAAGGCTGGCGACACCATTCGTGTGTTCGACACGATGCAGGTGATTCGCACCGTGATGCGTTACGACACAATCGTACGCTACGACAGCATCGTGAGGGTCGATACCGTTTTCGACATCAAATACAAAGGCTACGAAATCAAATGGCCTAAGTTCAAAGACAATGGTTGGTTCATCTCGCCTTCATTGGATTATGGATTTGCCTTCATTAGCCAAAACATTGACAAAACATTGGCCGAAGGAAACATTTCCGTCAATCTTTTGCCTAGCTCCGACTTCACCATTGCCCTTGATGGAGGCTACAAGAAAAACCGCCTCGCATTCGGCATAAGTTTGTCTTATAACACTTTGCGCTATCGCTTCCAACTCGACGAGACCATATTCACTGGCGATTACTATGTCAACGACACGCTGGATTCCTATTACGTTGTCCATCCAAACATCGGTGACACAGCCTATTACTACATCCTTGATTCGACCTACATTCCATTGGAAACCACCACCAATACGTTTCGCGACGTAAACCGTCACGACTATCTTGGTCTTGGCATTTTTGCCTCGTTCGACATTTATCGGAATGCCCATTTCAGACTTTTCACCAAAGTCCAAGCCACGGTCGGTTTCCTCACTCATGCCGAAGGCTCAACGATAAAACAAGGGCAAATCATAGGTAATTCACTTACTATCAATGAATTGAAACCGACAAAATTCGCCTATCAAATCGGTTTGGGCGGGGCTTGGAAAGTAGCCAATCGGATTGAACTCATCCCCGAGATATACTTCATGAAAAACGTCGGAACGCTATTCAAAGACGAATCGCCCATCAACATGCAGACACGCTTCCTAAAATTGAGATTAGGTTTGACTTACTATTTCTAAGCCATGAAACGCCTCACGAACATATCGAGAATCTTGTCCGTCGCACTTCTGATGCAATTTGCGATTTCCGTCAGGGCACAACATTACATTCCCATCGACGGCGAGATAAGCGACATTGTCACACTGACGAAGTTGGGCAGCGACTCGGCCTATTTGGTCAACGAGGCCATCCTCGTGGCAGAAAACGGCGAATTGAATATCGAAAGTGGTGTCAGGATTTATTTCGGGCAATCGGCCTACATCCGTGTTGACGGCGGAAAACTGAATATGCTTGGGCAGCAAAACGACTCCATCTATCTGCTTTGCTACGAAATGTCACACGACTGGGCAGGCATCCAACTGAAAAACATCAACGATAGCCAATCCGTCAACATCAGCTATATCAAGGCCGTTGGTGCCAATCCAGCCATCTCCGCTTCGATGAGTTCCGATGTAAACATCAAACACTGTGGATTTTACAACTATTATGCAGGCAAAGGAATCGACATCAACGACTGCAATGGCTTCGTGATCGACAGCTGTTTCTTCTCGCAATGCGTTTCAGGCATTGAATTAAGAGCCACGACGAGCGACAGCCGCAACAATCGTTTTTCACACAACATCTTCGACCAAGGACAAATCAACATCAGCGTCTCAAACGTCAACTACGGCTGGAAATGCTTCGATAACTATATCAGCAACAACTGTTTCCAGAATGCTGCCACCGCCATCTATTTCGAATCGGTAGGCGGCGTGCTTTACAGCGGAGGCAAAAACTACATCACTGGCAACATCATCTCAACAGAACTTCCCGAAGGAAACAGCAACTATTCGTCATACGGAATCAAGGCCGCCATGGACTCGTTGGTCATCCAAAACAATGTATTCTGGCACAACGACGAAGCCATCACCATGCTCAGAAACTGCCACTTGACTGTCGAGCAAAACACTTTCTATGAAAACGGCAAGGTGATAACCAATCTCTTGCCTTTGAGCAGCGTAAACTTCATAGGGAACACCGTTAGCGAAGCCAAAGACATGGTCATCAAGTTTGCCAACAGCAATGCGAAAGCCAATTCGAACAATTTCATGTATCCGGAAAACGGCACCATCCTATTCGCAAACAGCTGCGCCGACGACATCGACATGCGCCAAAACTTTTGGGACACGCAAACGGCTTCCGAGATTGAAGCGATGCTCATCGACAAGCACGACAACCCCGATTTGGGAATTTTAGACTATGCCGACTTCCTTTCGGCACCCAACACCGATGCTCCACTTTCACCACCCCATACCGTGAAGAAGCAATTCGTCGATGGCAGCTGGCTCATCTCATGGGACGAGAATCCCGAAGCCGACCTCGACCATTATGTGCTATTTTATGGCGATTTCAACTACTACAAATTTTCGCGGCATAGCAATCCCATTTATGCCAACAGTTGCAACATTCCATCGCAATCGGCAGAAAACATTGCAGTTATGGCTTGCGAGCAACTTTATGATGCTGACGCATACGTCCATTCCGGGAAAAGCGCCTACGCCTTTGCCACCTATTATCCTTTTGCCGGGCACGACGACTACCTCTGCGCACCCGAAACTGAATATTTCATCAAGAACGCCAATATTCCATACACTTACAACAGCTTCGTTTGGCAGACCTCTGGCACAGGCACTTTCTCCGACCCACTCTCGCTACGAACCTCCTACTACCCTTCTGTTCAAGACTTTGAGATGGGAAGCGTAACGCTCACGCTTCGCGTCCTCTACAATGGAGAAACAAAAACCGATGCTCTCGACCTTACGCTTTACAAGCAACTAAGCGTATTTGCCGGTAACGATGATTTCTATGGTCTAATCGACCCTATCACCATTGCCGATGCAACAGCCTCAAATTTCGATTCTATCCGTTGGCACAGTTTGGGCGATGGACGTTTCGACGACGAATACATGATCAACCCGACCTACTTCTTGGGCGAGAACGACATCCTGCAAAGACAAGTCTCCTTGGTGATAGAAGGCTGGTCGTTCTGCGGTCACCAAAGCGACACCGTCTCATACGATTTATACGAGACCTTCTCGCTTGAAGGCATGACTTGGTTAGGTGGAAATCCGCGACCCAACACGCAAGTCGTTGCAGCAGCCTCGCGCAACACCAATCCTTTCACTCATGAGTTTTACCGCACCATTTCAGACGAAAACGGGCATTTCAGTTTCCCTAAACTCTTGCCTAACACCTATATCCTTTATGCTTTCCCTGATACGATAAGCAACACGGTTTCAGGTGCTTATTATCTAAACAACCTTCAATGGAGCGAATCGAACATGATTGTCGTTGATGGAAACACATACGACGTTGACATCGATTTGCCTGCCTTGCCTGAAGATTTCAACATCGGCAGTGGTTCCATCAGTGGCGTTTTCGAACTACCAGGAAGCATATTTACGGCCAGCGATTTCTATTGCACCTCGTGGCTGCGCGAAGAAGACGAGTCGCAGTATTGCGAGGGAGGCTTATCGAATGTTGGCATCATCCTCATGAACTCGACGAAACAGCGCATCCTCGGTTTCACCCTCACCGATGCCAAAGGCAGATTCAAGTTTTCACAACTTCCTTACGGTTCATACCACATCTTGGCCGACATACCCCGCTTTGGCAGAGGAACATGCGAGCAAGTCACTCTTTCAGGCCAAGCACCTTGCGTTGACGATTTGCACCTTTATTTAGACAATAAAGGTCAAGTTGCCATGCGCAACAACGGCAGCCCTTCACAAAGTCATGCCTACCTCTATCCAAGCCCAAGTGACGGGCAACTTACGCTTTTCGGACTTGAACCCGGTTGCAGCTACACAATCAGCATCGTCAATAACCTTGGCGCAAGGATGACGCAAGACGTTATCAAGGCCAACCTTTGCGGTGAAACCACGCTAGACCTTACCCAATTCACAAAGGGCATCTACATCATCCACATCGTTTCGTCAACAACAAGCGAAGCAATCAAGTTCATCAAACGATAATCACACCATGCCAAATACCAAGAAGACAATCCGTTGCATTTTCACGATGTTGGCCTTCCTTTGTGGGGCCACATTGTCACAGGCAATGCCAGGAAATGCTACAAGAAACGATTCGGTGCGATACGTTTCTGCAAGAATCATCTACGACACCTACGCACAAATCTCGTGGGCTTTAAGCGAACCCCTCTCCTACGACGACTTCGAGACTGGCGATTTCAGCCTACTCAGCTGGAACAATACCATTTCCGATTATCCTTGGACTATCGACACGACACACGCCTACGAAGGAAACCATTGCATGAAATCGACTTGCGAAAACCACGGCAACAGCATTTCCTCCATCGAGATACCCTATTACGTTCCCGCTGACGGAGCCATGAGTTTCTTCAGTAAGATTTCATCGGAAGCCTCGTTTGACGTTGGCCGTTTCTACATTGACGGCGAGAAACAATTTGAATGTTCGGGCGAAAGCGAGTGGGAAGAACACCATTTCGACATCACCGAAGGCATTCACTGGTTCCGTTGGAGTTATCTCAAAGATGCTTCCATCGACAATGGCGACGATTGTTTCTACGTTGACCAAGTCAACTTTCTTGCAAACGACAGTCTGAAAGAACGTGATCTGCTGTATTTCAGTCTTTTCAGACGCCGTTCAGAAGAAGATTCCATCGTTCTGGCCTCTCATCTCACCGATTCTTCGTTCATCGACATGAGTTGGAGCGCATTGCCTTGGGGGCAATACAGTTGGGGAGTTAGCTGCACTTATTCAGGCGAGCCGCCCACCGAATCAGAAATCACATGGTCGAATGTTCTGGACAAAGACATGACCACCACTTTGGAAGTGAATGCAACTACCAACACGGGCATTGTACCAGCAGGAGCCGTCATTCGTATCGAGTCTTACGACGGACAAGGCGAAACCTATTCTGCCAATCTCGACGAAAACGGACATCTCCTCCTATCCGACATCTACCGCGATTTCTATTCGATTCAATTACAATTTGACAGCTACGACGACTATGTTTCGGATACTCCAGTCAACATCATGGGACCAACTTCATTGGACATCCAACTTCTTGAAAGCACCCAAAGCATTGATACGTTTTATGTTTCATCGACGGGATGGGCGATGTGGGACGGGCCTTTCAGCCGTTCGCTGCAATATTTTGAAATCGCCATCGACAACTGTATCGTGGGAACCACAACCGACCTCCATTTCCAGTTTGATGTTGACACACTCACCGAAGGCCAGACCTATCAAGCCGCTGTCAGACCTGTCTTTCAATCACTTACAGGCGCATGGAGCCATTGCGAATGGACTTATCGCCCATGCCACAACTTCACATCAGCCATTGACCTTGAAGGAATTGACATTGTGGAAGGCATCCTCATTTCATGGACCTATCCCCAAGCAGACAGCATCCTTGGAGCCGTATGTTTCCGTGAAGACGACATTCTTGGCTATCGTTATTTGGGATTTACTGCCGACGACTATTTCATCGATACCTTGCTGTCCACCGAACCGGGACTTTACTGTTGGCATGTAAGGATTGTTTATAGTGGAGAAAATGGAAACGATTACTTTTCCATGTCATGTCCGGAAAGCATTTGCACTGAAATCCCACTAGGTTGCGATGCGCCAGAACTTTTGGCGGCAGAAACTTACTACACTGACGACAACGACCATGGTGCTCTCATCTCGTGGGGACCGCGTCCTATTCCAATTGAAGAATGGCTTTATTACGATAACGGACTTTATAACAAATCAGTTGGTTCAGAAGACGGAGCCATATTTTGGGGCATCAAGTTCGAGCCCGAAGATCTTATCTCCCTTTATGGATGTTCACTGACACAGATTTCACTTTACGACATAGCAGCCGGGACATACCAATTATTTGTCTATCAAGGCGGTGAAGCCCAACCTAGCACCTTGATATATTGCCAGAACATTGAATTGCAAGGCACCCATGGATGGTGTTCGATGATCACCGACTCACCTGTTAGCCTTTCGACCACCGAACCACTTTGGATTGTCATCGGTCAACAAGGCATCGCCTACCCTGCAGCAGTTTGCTCAGACCCTGGCGAGCCTAATGGTCGCTGGGTTTCGCTGGACGGAACACATTGGGCCGACTTGGCATCCTACAACCTCAATTTCGCATGGATGCTGCGGGCTTTCGTCACCGACCAAACCGGCAAGTCGCGTCAACTCAACAGCGAAGGTTCAGCATTGACCAATTATAACCTTTATAGGAGCACTACTGGATATAATTACGAACTCGTGGCCCAAATTCCTTCCGCCGAAGGCGAAGAATTTTACCAATATCGCGACAATTTGAGCGACCTTACTGAGCAAACCTACTATTACCAACTCACAGCCGTTTATGATGACGGATGCGAATCGGAACCAGGCACGTCAGCAGACGACCCGACCAAGGATTTCGTGACCATCGAAGCCTCATGGAGCGTCCAAAGCAACGATATACAGAGTTTCAACCTTTATCCGAATCCGGCATCAGAAAGAATTCGGATTGAAGCCAAAGACATCAGGAAAATTACCATTACCAATGCCCTTGGACAAGTCGTCGTTTCACAGGAAATAAATGCTGACGCGACGACTATTAACCTTTCTTCGATGGCAGGTGGACTTTATCTCATCACTATTCGCACCACGGAAGGCATCGTGTCGCAGACTTTCATGCTTGAACGGTGAACTTCCCTTCACAAAAAAAAGAAGCAGCTTTGAATCAAAACTGCTTCTGGATTTTAGGTTAACAATCAATTACTTTCCGCCACCCAAAGCCAAATAAAGGTCGATAAGGCCTTGAACCGCATCGAAAGCATTATTGACTTGATCCAGCTGGGCATCGAGGAGCGATTCCTGAGCCATAAGCACCTCAAGGAATGTGCCTTGACCCTGAGCAAGCAACTCATTGGAAGCGTAATAGGCATTACCAAGCGCCTTCACCCGATTTTCGAGAATACCTTTTTTATCCTTCGAGCTTTGGCAAGTAGCAATAGCGTTGTTTACATCGTTGCCTGCTTGGAGAACGGACTTGGCAAACGCCAACTTGGCTTCTTCCTGTTGTGCCTGAGTAATCTTGACGTTGGCACGCAATTGACCATTGGCAAAGATAGGCTGTGCAAGTTGTCCTACTGCGTTGAGGATGATTTGTGCAGGGTCGAGACTAATGCCCGAAACGCCATTTCCCCAACCAGCCAAGCCACCCAAGGTGAGTTTTGGATACAAGTCGGAAACAGCTTGCTTGTTGACATAATAGGCAGCTTCAACACCGCGTTGTGCCGCACGAACATCAGGACGATTCTGGAGCAACGAGGCCGACACGCCAACTCCAATCATCTCTGGCAATTGGAAATCGTCCAACTTGCCACGTTGAATGTTGTGTGACGGTTCAGAAAGCAAGAGGCACAAGGCATTCTCGTAGGCACGTATGGTTCTTTCAATGTCAATAGCCTGTGCCTGAATATTATAGAGCGATGCCGTCAGTTGACTGACCGAACCAGTGTGACCGATACCGGCATCAACAAAAGCTTGTTGCGTGTCGATACTCTTTTGCCAAAGAACTTCCGTTTCGCGAACCACTTGCAGTTGCCGGTCGAGCATCAGCAGCTGATAATACAGACTTGCCGTGTTAGCGATAAGCTCAGCCCGAGCAGCCTGCTCGAAGTCACGCATCTGTTCATACAAAGCTTCGGTTTCACGTTTCTTGTTAGTAAGGCTTCCAAAGATGTCAACTTGCCACGATACATTTATCGGGAGGCCATACGAGAAAGCATGGCTATTGGGATTCGGGAGATAGTTGAAGGAAGCATTAGGTGCAAGCGAAACCGATGGGAAAAAGGCCAATTTAGAGGCAGCAAGCGCATATTCCATTTCTTGCACACGGAGATGACTCGACTGAAGGTCTGGATTATTGGCCAAGGCTTCGTCTATCAGACTTTGCAACTGGGGGTCGGTGAAAATTTCACGCCATGACAATTCAGCAATATTCGTGTCGCTTTCAACGACTCCATTGCCCATCACTTGTTCGGGCATCTGATAGTCTGAAGTATATGGCTTATGAAGCCCACAGCCGCTAAGGCTGAATAAAGCGATTATCGAGATGAGAAAAAATAATCTTTTCATATCACTTGGATTTTTCTGTTTCTAATTGAGTTTCAGCGTTTCCGCCCTGGAAGCGTTCATGCAGCTTTTGGAAGAACATGAAGAACACAGGGACGACGAAGAGCAAGGCGATGGTGCCGACAGTCATACCACCAACCACACCGGTGGCCAACGCCCTATTGCCCATTGCACCTGCACCACTCTCGATGATAAGAGGAATCATACCGATAATCATGGTCGCAACGGTCATCAAGATAGGACGCAGACGGTCTTTACAAGCCTCGAAAGCGGCATCGTAGATACTCATGCCATTCTTACGTTTCTCGCTGGCAAATTCGGTAATCAGGATGGCGGTCTTCGAAAGCAAGCCTATCAACATGATGACACCCGTCTGCAAATAGATGTTGTTGGTGAATCCCAACTTAGCCAACGGTGCTGTTACAGCGAAGGCTCCCATAAGTCCGAAAGGAACAGAGAAGAGCACAGCGAAAGGCACGAACCACGAGTTGTAGAGGCAAGCAAGGATGAGGTAAATCAAGAAGATACAGATAAGATAGATGACCAAAGTCATGTTGCTTCCAGCGGTCTTGGCTTCTTCGCGAGCCATACCGCCATATTCATATCCGTAGCCCGAACCTGGCATCGTTTCGGCAAAGACTTCAGCGATGGCATTCTGGACCTGACCAGTTGAATAACCAGAAGCAGGGTCAACATTCACGGTGATAGACTGGAACAAGTTGAAACGTTTTACGACGTCGCTACCGATTTTTGGAGTCAAGGTCACGAATTGCGAAAGAGGTGCCATTTGTCCGTCACCCGTTTTGACAAACATGTTATTCAGTGATTCAGGGTTCAGTCGATATTCCGGAGATGCCTGAGCAACAACACGATACACTTTTCCATATTGATTGAAATTGGAGATGAACGAACCTCCGCAGAAGGCACCCAAAACCGAGAGCACATCCGATGGAGCAATGCCCGACCTTGAGCACACGGCTGCATCGATGTCAACGGCATACTTCGGGAACTTGGCCGAATAGTCATTGAAAGCCGACCCGATTTCAGGCCGTTCGCTCAATTTGGCCACGAAGTTCTCGACATCGTGGGCGAAGATTTCCACTTCGACATCAGAACGGTTCTGTATAACAAGTTCTGTTGCGTTACCCGTACCATAGCCTGGAATCTGAGGCTGTTGGAAAGGCATCACGGTAGCTTCCTTAATGTCTTCGCAATCCATATACAAACGATAACGAACCATATCGAGAGAGTGCTCGACACCCTTACGTTCGTCCCAGTTTTTCAGACGGATAAACAGCGTTCCATAACTCGAGCTTGCGCCCGAAAGGATACCATAGCCCGAAACCAAAGAGATGTTTTCCACTTCTTCATACTTCTCGACCTTTTGTGCAATGCGTTCAAGGACGTTGTTGGTTTCTTCGATAGTGTAGCCTTGAGGCAGTGTCACATTAGCCATGATAACGCCCTGGTCTTCTTGAGGCACCAATGCCTTAGGTGTGATTTTCATGAACACAACCATGAGTACGATTGCAACCACAAGACCAATCCACGACAAGGCCGGACGTTTCAAGAAAGAATTGACGGAGCGATAATATTTGGAGGCAATGGCGCTGTATGAAGCATCGTAAGCTTTCTTGACCAACTTACCAAGTCCTTTCAAGTTATCAGTTGGACGCATGAGAATGACACAAAGTGCCGGGCACAAAGTCAATGCACTGACGCACGACAGACCCACTGAAGAGGCCAAGGTGATACCGAATTGGGTAAAGAACGAGCCAGACGTGCCAGGCATGAAGGTAACCGGGATAAACACGGCCATGAACACCAAAGTACATGAAATAACCGCACTGAACACATCGTGCAAGGCATCATTGGTGGCTTGCATCGGGTCTTTGGCACCCGACTCGAACTTAGCCATCACCGCCTCGACGACCACGATGGCATCGTCAACCACCGTACCGATGGCCAGCACCAAAGCGAACAAGGTAAGAAGGTTCAGCGAAAACCCAGCCAACTTCACCACTGCGAAAGTACCAAGCATAGACACGATGATAGAAACGGAAGGAATCAAAGTGGCTTTGAAATTCTGCAAGAAGAAGTACACCACTAAGATAACCAGCAGAATAGCGATGACAAGCGTTTCGATAACATTGTGGAACGAAGCGTTCAGGAAGTCATCGGAAGTTTGCAGTTTGCTGAATTTCAATCCTGGAGGGAGCAAAGGCGTGATTTCCTCATACACCTGTTCGATCTGTTGATTCACCAAGGTAGCATTGGCACCAGCCGACTGGTTGATGATGAACATTACGGCAGGATGGTGGTCAAACGAAGAAGTGAAAGTGTAGGCCATGGCTCCGATTTCAATATTAGCGACATCCTTGAGGAGGAGCGTATTGCCGTTTGCATCCGAATGGAGGACAATATTCTCAAATTCTTCTACAGATTTCAGACGGCCTTTATACTCCATTGAATATTGGTAGGTGTTGCCCGAACTTTCGCCCAACGAACCAGTTGGGGCAATTATGTTTTGCGAACCAACGGCAGCAAAGATGTCTTGAGGCTCGAGGCCATATTGCGCCATCACGTCAGGCTTCATCCAAATGCGAAGCGAATACTGGTTACCCAAGTTCTTCACTTCACCGATACCATTGATACGCTTCAGCTTTGGAGCAACATTGATGTCAAGGTAATTGTTGATGAATTCGCAGTCGAACTTGTCGTCGGTACTGACCAAAGAACCAATCTGAAGGATACTGTTTTGGCGTTTTGACACCGTAACACCCAAAGTGGCCACTTCAGAAGGCAGCAGGCCCATGGCTTTCGATACTCGGTTCTGCACATTGACGGTAGCCATGTCGGCATCTGTACCCTGTTCAAAAAAGATATTGATTTCGGCAGTACCATCCGCAGAGGCCGTTGAGGTCATGTAAGTCATGTGTTCGACACCATTGATAGACTCTTCGAGAGGGATGATGACCGAATTCATGATGGAATTTGGGTCGGCACCCGTGTAGGAAGCCACAATATTGACTGTCGGCGGAGCGATGTCGGGATACTGCTCGATAGGCAAGGTCTTCAGTGAGATGAAGCCGATGAGCAGAATCAAGATGGAGATGGTGAAGCCCATCACCTTATGGTCGTTGAAAAAATAATTCTTCTTCATGTCGGCAAACTCCTTTATTTATTGTTGTTTCCCGTTTCGGGGAATTTCACCTGTTGGCCATTAACCACATTGTTGACACCAATCTTCACGATTTCGTCGCCTTCTTCAAGTCCATCTTCAACGACAAACTCCTTACCATCGCCAAGCTCGCAAACGTCAACGAGGACTGCTTCGGCGGTGTTGTCATCTTTCACACGGAAAGCCATGCGCTTGTCTTGCAGTTGCACTATAGCGGTTTGCGGGATGACCAAAACATCCTTATAACTGAAAGGAAATACCAAAGTAGCAGACATGCCTGAGCGAAGTATCTTGTCAGGGTTGGGGAAAGTGGCGCGGCAAGCTATGGAACCCGTAACTGGGTCAACCACACCTGAGATGCTGGTGATCCGACCATTCTGGCTGAAATTGCTGCCATCCTTGAGTCGGAGCTGGACATCGGGAAGCTTATCGAAAGAGCCTGGAGTGCCCAACTCGGGATAATCCATCTGAAGCGATGTGAATGCCGATTCGGTGATGGAGAAAAGAGCCTGCACCGAGCTGATGTCGCTCACGATGGTGAGTGGAGTCGGGATGTTCGGGCTGACGAGTTGGCCGATACGATAAGGAATGCGTCCGACGAAACCTTCGTGGGGACTCGTGATCGTACAATAACTCAATTGCGTTTGCGCAGTACCAATTTGAGCTTTAGCCACCGATACGGAAGCCTTCATGCTATTGTAATAACTCTCGGCCTGTTCGAAAGCCGGACGGCCAATGATGCCTTTTTCGAACAAAGCCTTTTGGCTGTTCATCTTCACCAAAGCATCCTGCATCTGGGCCTTCGCCATTTCATAATTGGCATTTGCAGCTTGCAGTTGGCTCTCGTAGGCACGACGATCTATGACGAAAAGAGTCTGACCTTTTTTCACATAATCGCCTTCCGTAACCTTGATTTCAGTAATGTTGCCACTAATCATAGGCAAGATGCTGACATCGTGAATGCCTTCAATCTTTGAAGTGAAAGTACTCTCGGAATCACGATTGGTTTTTTTCAAAACCATGGTCTCAAAAGATGTTCTTTTTTGATCCATTGATTGCGAGCAGGAAACAAGACATCCTAACATGAACATTGCCACGATGTTTGTCGAAATACTGTGAAATCTAATCATAAAAGTGATTTTTAATTTAATGATACTACTTAATCTATTTCTATATTAAATTGCAAAAGTACAAAAAATATGGTTATTTCCTACTTTCAAGGACTAAATACAAGGCAATTGTGATTAGCACAAGTCCTATAATGCTAGATTTGAAAATCAAAGAGACCATTAGTTTCCTAATAGTCTCTTTGATTTGTTATAATCAAATGATTACAAAATTAGTATTCGTCTTCGTGGAAGAAGAAATCGTCTTTTGTAGGATAATCAGGCCAAAGGTCTTCAATGCGTTCATAGACTTCGCCCTCGTCTTCCATTTCCTGAAGGTTTTCAATCACTTCGTCTGGCGCGCCTGTGCGCAAGGCCCAATCAAGGAGCTCATCGCGGGTAGCTGGCCATGGTGCGTCTTCCAACTTTGAAGCTAATTCAAGTGTCCAATACATAGTTTTTAGGTTTTAAATTTGAGGGTGCAAAATTACACTTATTTTGACAATTGAGTTACTTTTTACATAAATTTTAATATTTTTTTATTTCACTGATTTCCAACTCGTTTCGGCAACATTTTCAATGTTTGAAAAATATCTGGCCAGCACGAAGAAGAAATCCGACAAGCGATTGAGGTATTGCAGGTCTATCAAATCGACGTCATGCTGCGAAGCCAATTTCCATCCTTGGCGTTCGGCCCGACGGCAAATCGTGCGGCAGACATGTGAATACGAAGCCTTCAGATTGCCACCGGGAATGATGAACGATTTTAGCTCGGGAAGTTGGGAATTCATCGTGTCAATCTGCTGCTCAAGGAAACTGACATCGGCAGCTGCAAGTTGAGGAATCATCTTCTTAATTTCTGCTACGTCTTCGATGGCGAAATGCGACTCGATGGTGAAAAGTTTGTCTTGGATGGTTTCAAGCACTTGTTTGACTTCAGAAGCAACACCTTCTTGGTCGTGAAGAACGCCCACAAATGCGCTCAGCTCGTCAACCGAGCCGTATGCTTCCACCCTATCATCGAATTTGGCCACTCTCAGGCCACCCACCAACGAAGTCATCCCTTCGTCGCCTGTCCGCGTATATGTTTTCATATCAATATTTTAAGACAAAATCCTGTTTTTCAAAACCTAACTTAAAAAACACCAAACCGATTTCATACAAGTCGATAGAGAGCGAAACATTGTCGTTTTCAAGCAGGCTTTCCCATGCGTCTTCCATGTCACGGTTGTGATGTATGCCTTCAAAGATAAACACTGATTCCGATGTCTTATGACTCAAGCAATCAACGAGATAATCCCAAGTCGGATCTTCGAAAGAGTCTTGACCAAAAAGGACGAAACCCGTATTCAACTGCTTGAACTTTTCGGAGTCGAACTCGGCCGGCTGGATAAGGCTGACATTGATGATGCCCATCGAATTCATGCTTTCGAGAAAATCTGTCGATTCTTCAAGATAGACACGCGTCTGCAAATTGCCCAATGCCAAAGCTGTAGTGTTCATTGCCGACAACGAACCGAAAGAAACGACCGATTCGGGCTCGAAATAACGCACCATACGATAAAGCAACCGACTCATTTTTCGACGGCGATAATTGGAGTGTTTCTTCCCGTCCAAAAGGCGGCTGATGCGCATAATCGATTCGTAATCAGCGTTTGAGCCTTTGTCGTTCACCACTTTTGTCATGAAATCGAAGACAAAAGGCGAATGAATCTTGTACTCACTTTTTCGCGTCAACAAATATTTCAGGTAACTGGTAATCATCTTATTCAAATTGAACTTTTTGGAGGAAAAACACCGACCGTTGCGGATTGGCTTGGATGCTATTCCTGATAATTTGCGAGCCAAAAATCAGGAAACGATTGCCGTACCATAGTTTCATTTCAGCAAAATATTCATCTCTCAACTCATCGGCGCCAAGTTTTGGGTCGATTTTCTCGGTCTGCAAAGTCGATATGGGATTGCCGCTTGGGTCGAATGACACATAACGGAGCTTGTTGTAGCTCGACGAAGCCACAACGAGTTCATCGAAGCACGACGCTTCACAGGCATGAGGAGTCAGGTCGTAGGTAAGTTCGTTGGAGAATCTGGCCGAAGTTTGCCATTTCAGGTTTCCATCCTTATCGAAGGCCATCAGCACATCACTGATAAAGTCATAACCGTCAAAGATGGTGTAACTGTAAGGATACATGCCACGATAGCCGTAGCCGTGGTCCATGCGCGTTTCGGTGTGATAGACAGGCTCAAAGGCCTCTGCCGAAAACACCCAAAGGTCGCCAAACGGAGTCAATCGAGGAGTGAGGAACTGGAAGGCGATTTCGCCTTGACTTTGCTTCTTGTTCTTACTCATTTTCAGCCTTGCTTCGCGCACCCTCACTCGGTCAACAGATGTCAAAGCCATCTCGATGTTCGGCATATCCTTAAACATATAGAACTTAGGTTGGGCTTGTCCCGATGCAAATTGCATCCACACAACGCCAATCGAAATGCGGTTGAAATCTTCAACGATTCCCTCCACGTCAATCTTCTTGCTTCTCTCGCGTTCCAATGTCCCAATCACCGTTAAATGCTGATTGTCATCCATTTGAAAAGCCATTCGACCCAACGAGGCATTCGGAATATTATCGAAACGATATGTTTTCAGCAATGCTCCCGAAGACGAATAGACGAGGAATGCCGTCGAGACAAAAAACTTGTTCTCGAATTCTTTCAAAGCCATGACAAAGCAATGCTGCTTAGGCATTGGTTCAATCTGGAAAATGATGAAATTTCGTGAAGAAGAGGGTGTTGCTACACGATAGGAATGTGTTTTCAGGTCGTAGAAATACATATTTCCATTGCCGGATTTATTGTTGACAGCTATCACCATCACGCCATCCACGACCTTTGCCGAAAGGATGACCGACTTATCGGGCAATTTTGCGGAAAAGGTTTGGTAGCTGCGTTCCTTACGGTCGAAAGTAACCACAAGAAAATCAAGCGTGTCGCTTTTTTTGGATTTCTCGTTGGTGAACAAGAAAGCGGCGAAATCGCCATCGCTGGCGGTTTCTGTAATATCCATTTTGTCAGGCAAAGGAATCAAGTCGTTGCGGACCTCGAACAAGCATGTGTCAACAAGCGAGAAACTCCACAAACGGTTTTTGCTCTTATCGGTTTTATCGGTTTCGGAAACCATGATGCCGCCTTGCGAGCCAAACGACTCGAAACGGCAACCTTGGTCTTTGGTTGAACGGGGTATCTCATAGCGCGCAGGCTCCACTTGCTGGCCAAACGACCAACAAGTGGAGACCACAATCGCCAATATGAGCATCAGTTTTTTCACATCTTCACAAACTTCGTGACTGACATACTGCCATCACCATAGCGGAAGTTAATGAAATAAACGCCATTTTCAAGACTTGAAACTTCGTAATTCACGACGCCTTCCATGCAGCTCTTTTCAGAAACCAAGCGACCGCTCATATCGTAAACGGCAACCTGTGCATCTTGATTCAAAGTGAAGGAAATCATATCCTTGGCAGGATTTGGATAGACAGTTACAAAGGCAATCATATTCTCGCTGACAGAAATCGCACCGAATGAGTTAATGGCCACATTGTCAACTTCCCAAGAATTGGCAGCTTCGGAGGAACTGGTGTA
>CALBNP010000002.1 GCA_937896505.1 uncultured Bacteroidales bacterium
AACAAACCGATTGGCCATATTAAATATGCACTACTTTAATTCCGCCAACGGGTTAAAAATTAGGAAAATGAAAAAGCTTATCATCCTATTCTGCATCGTGTGTTTTGTTGGATGCAAACACCAAAATCAAGAAGCCTCAACTCCCGTTGTTGAACAACAAACCATGGCTCTAAAAATGGACAACTCTGACTTTGTGAAGATTACGGATGTTGTACCCGATGTCATTCTTGAAATAAGGTATTATAGTACCTAATAATTTTGTTGGCGACCGCATCGATGGCTATGAAGCCCCCTTTGCTCTTCTCACAAAAGAAGCTGCCCAAGCACTGAAAGTTGCCAGCGACAATCTAGTTGCGAAAGGCTATCGACTGAAAGTGTTCGATGCATATCGTCCGCAAACAGCTGTCAATCACTTCATTCGTTGGGCTGAACAGGTCAATGATGTTCGCATGAAGGAATATTTCTATCCCAATGTGGACAAAAGCCGTTTGTTTGAGTTGGAGTTCATTTGCGCACGCTCGAGCCACAGCCGCGGCAGCACTGTCGATTTGACGCTTTTCGACATGAACACTGAGAGGGAGGTGGATATGGGTTGCACCTTTGATTGGTTCGGCGAAGAGTCGTATCCTTCCTATACCAACCTCACCGAAGAGCAACTCGCATTGCGCCAAACGCTCCGTGATGCCATGATGAACGCCGGTTTCAAGCCATTCACGACCGAATGGTGGCATTTCACCCTCGAAGATGAACCATATCCTGACACTTATTTCGATTTTCCTGTGAAGTGATTTGGTAGAATTTTCATCTTGTTATGTTTATTCACCATGCTTTGGTAGAGGAAACGGTTTTAGTCATTCAATAACCCCACCAATGTGAGCTTTTGACCAGGTTCATCGTATTGGTGGCCGAAAACCAGCTTGTTGGTATTATATAATGAAACTAATATCACTAAAAAATAGATGAAAATAATTTTCGTGAATAAAAAAGTGTAAATTTGCATTCGGATTCACCACGGAAAATGGACTTTCCATCGAGGGATGGTGAGCCAAATTACGTCTCTGAGGTGGATTATTGGGTTCTATGCCACCTGTGAGAGTGGAAAAAAGATATATAGAACCCGTCTTAAAGTAAATAAAAAACCGATGACCCGATGGGATATAACAGAGGAATGGTTAAATGAAAAAAATACTTTTGGTGCTGTCAGTATGCTTATTAGCATTTGCATCATGTAATTCAATTGAAAAAACAGCAAGGACCGAAGTTGTCCGATCTGAAGTAACCAGCATCACAAATTCAAAGCTTGTAGTTGGCCCAAAACTCGTTTATGCAATGACACCATCAAAAAGCATCAGACGCAAAGGTGTGGAAAATGTAAAAAGATCGGCAGTATCAGAAGCACTGAAAACCCATGGCAATGCCGATGTTCTGCTCAATCCCGAATTTGAAATCAGAAAGCATCATGGTATTTTTGGCAGCAGAATTACTGGCATTACGGTTACTGGTTATCCTGCAACTTACACTAACTTTGATTAAAAACCGATGAATGATGAGAAAAATTGCTTTATTTTCAGTGGTTGTTTTGATGATGTTAGCTTCTTGTTCCTCTGTAGAAAAGACAGCAACTATAACAAAGATAGAGACTAATGTCATTCAAAACCCGACCATAGCCGATTTGGATGTGAGAATGGAAAAAGTAGAAAAGACCGTGTCATGGGGAATTGAAATTTTTAATAGAATCCCATTCAGCACAAGGCTCGAAAATCTTGTTGCAGAAATCCTAAAAGAAAATGATGCTGATGTTCTGGTTGAACCTCATTTCATTTACCAAATTGATGGAGGAATTAAAACATTGACAGTTTTTGGATTCCCTGCAAAATTCAATACCTTCCGTAATGCTACTGAATCTGATCTTGAAATACTAAAGTATAGTTCATCTTCCGATTCCAACAAAGATAATTCCACATCTTACAAAATATCAAATGGCTTTGGCAATATCATAAAAAGAATGAGTAGACGTTTTTGATTTTTTAAATAAGACAGCATGAATCAAGTTTGCGTTTCCCATCCTGTTGATTGGAATGGTGTCAGTTGGAATAACTGAACAATTGGAGGCTGTCTAGAAATTCAAAAATCACTATGGAAACCCTAACTGACTGATTGTTAGTTAGGGTTTAGTTTTTTTGAAGTGATCCGGTTGGAATCAGCATTTTGGATTGTCGTTGACTTTTGTTGTTTCTTGGATAATTGATTAAAGATTTGTAATATACTGATTATTAGTATTATAAATTATTTGTTTTGGATTGGGTAATTGCTAATGAATTATAATGATTTATCAAAAAAATCATTCGGTTGACACCACGTTGACACGGGAATGGATTTTTTTTGTATATTTGCATCGCATTTGGCAGTTGGGGAAGACTGACATTTGCACCAATTTAATAGTAACATTTAATTTAACGTGAGTTCGATATAAGCAATCAGAAGATAGTCAATTGGTTATCAGGGCA
>CALBNP010000003.1 GCA_937896505.1 uncultured Bacteroidales bacterium
GCTTCACTCAAGGAGTAACTCTTGCTTTTGTCGAACTTAGCTAAAGCTTCTTTCCGTTGTTTAGTAACTTTTGACATTTAACTAACTTTTTTTTTGTTCTACAAATGCATGAAAGACTCAGTCTTTCTTTAAAGGTGATTCGCCTGTAATCTTCACTCCCATACTACGGGCAGTACCAGCCACCATTGACATGGCCGATTCAATAGTGAAGCAATTCATATCCTTCATCTTGTTGGTAGCAATTTCACGGACTTGATCCCAAGTCAACGAACCGACTTTCGTACGGTTAGGTTCTTTGGAACCACCCTTGATTTTTGCTGTTTCAACGATGGAGACCGCCACTGGGGAAGCCTTAACGATGAAATCGAAAGACTTGTCCTTGTAAACAGTAATGATAACTGGTAAAACCTTACCAGCTTGATCCTGTGTACGGGCGTTGAACTGCTTGCAGAATTCCATAATATTCACACCCTTCGAACCCAAAGCAGGGCCAACAGGTGGAGCGGGATTCGCGGCTCCTCCTTTAATTTGCAGTTTAATTAATCCGCTTACTTCTTTTGCCATTTTTAAATTCTTCCTTTTTAATTGTTAGGCAACTTTTAATACAATCTACAACTTAGCATTCCAACTTCACTTGAGTATAGCTCAACTCTAATGGGGTGACCCTACCGAACAACTTAATAGAAACTCTAAGAGTTTGGCGTTCGGCATTAACCTCTTCGATAACACCATTGAAAGTGTTGAATGGTCCATCGGTGACAACAACCGAAAGACCAACCTTAAACGGAATGCTATTCTCAGCACCAAGATTTTGCATCTCATCCATTCTTCCGAGAATACGATTCATCTCTTCAGTACGGACAGGTACAGGTTCTGAGCCTTTACCATCACCCAAGAAACCAAGGACATTAGGAATATCCTTGATAACATGAGCGACTTCACCGTCCAAAATAGCCTCGACGTAAACATAGCCAGTGAAAAGGATACGCTCCTTAGTCACTCTTTTGCCATTCTTTACGTCAATGTACTTTTCGGTAGGAATCAACACATTAAAGATACGATCCTGATAGTTGAGACGCTTGATTTCGGATTCGAGGTATTCTTTTACCTTTTTCTCCTTACCACCCATCGCCCTAACAACATACCATTTCTTTTCTGTAGTGTTGCTCATCTTCGTATGAGATTAAAATGCTAGTTTATAGATACACCAAGATTCAATTAACACGATCAGAAGAGCTTGTAGAAAGCCTCCAAAAGGTGTTGAAAAGAAAAGTCCATCAAGAACACCACGAGGGCGATAATCAGGGAAGCAATGGACACAACAATTACGCTACTTTGTAACTCTTTCCAAGTAGGCCAAGTAACCTTTTCCTTTAACTCGGTGTAGCACTCTTTAATGTAGTTTACAAGTTTCATCTTTTATTGAATCTTATTTATATAAAAGCACGGGCGGAAAGGCTCGAACTCTCGACACTCGGTTTTGGAGACCGATGCTCTACCAACTGAGCTACGCCCGTATTAGGTAGGGGTAAGTGTTGCCTCACCCCTACTTTATGATTTTATTTATTAATCGTCAATGATTTCGATAACTTGACCGGAACCAACGGTACGACCACCTTCACGGATAGCGAAACGCAGACCCTTGTCCATAGCGATTTCAGCAATCAGCTTAACATCGATGGTGACATGGTCACCAGGCATAACCATTTCCATGCCTTCTGGAAGGGTGATTTCACCGGTAACGTCAGTGGTTCTGAAGTAGAACTGAGGACGATACTTGTTACGGAATGGGGTGTGACGACCGCCTTCTTCCTTGCTCAAGACATAGACTTGACCCTTGAAGTGGCTGTAAGGCTTCACTGAACCTGGCTTTGCGATAACCATACCACGACGGATTTCGTCCTTGTCGATACCACGGAGCAACAGACCAGCGTTATCACCAGCTTCACCTTCGTCCAAAATCTTACGGAACATTTCGACACCGGTAACAACTGATTTCAGCTTTTCAGCACCCATACCGAGGATATCAACAGGATCACCAACGTGGATGACACCAGTTTCGATACGGCCAGTAGCAACGGTACCACGACCAGTGATTGAGAACACGTCTTCGATAGGCATCAAGAAAGGTTTATCAACAGCGCGTTGTGGTTCTGGGATCCAGGTATCGCAAGCGTCCATCAATTCGTCAATCTTGCCAGTCCAAGCTGGATCATCATTCAGAGCACCCAGAGCTGAACCACGGATGATAGGAGTATTGTCAGCATCGAATTCGTACTTAGCGAGAAGGTCACGGATTTCCATTTCGACCAATTCGAGCAATTCTTCATCATCAACAAGGTCGCACTTGTTCAAGAAAACAACCAAGCGAGGCACACCCACTTGACGAGCGAGAAGGATGTGTTCACGAGTTTGTGGCATAGGACCATCGGTAGCAGCAACAACGATGATAGCACCGTCCATTTGAGCAGCACCAGTAACCATATTCTTCACATAGTCAGCGTGGCCAGGGCAGTCAACGTGAGCATAGTGACGGTTAGCGGTTTGATATTCAACGTGAGCAGTGTTGATGGTAATACCTCTTTCCTTTTCTTCTGGAGCAGAGTCGATGGAGTCAAATGATTTGACTTCTGAAAGACCCATCTTTGCAAGGTGCAGGGTGATAGCAGCGGTCAAAGTGGTCTTGCCGTGGTCAACGTGGCCAATAGTACCGATGTTGACATGCGGTTTAGTTCTTTCGAATTTTTCTTTTGCCATTTTATTTTCTTTATTTAAGGTGTTAAACTCTTTATTTTCTTACACAAAAAATCGAGCCGATGGGGAGAATTGAACTCCCGACCCCTTCCTTACCAAGGAAGTGCTCTACCGCTGAGCTACATCGGCTTGTTTCGTCTGAGCGGAAGACGGGGCTCGAACCCGCCACCTAAAGCTTGGAAGGCTTTCGCTCTGCCAAATGAGCTACTTCCGCTTGTCCGCTTGATTTGTGGGGGAAGGTGGACTCGAACCACCGAACTCATCCGAGGACAGATTTACAGTCTGTTGCAATTGCCACTATGCGACTCCCCCTTGTTTCAAATAACAGAGCCGGTAGACGGACTCGAACCGCCGACAGGCTGATTACAAATCAGCTACTCTACCAACTGAGTTATACCGGCATCATTTTAAAGAACCTTGGCCCCTTTAAAGAAGCACACCCCTCATCTCTGAAAGGGTGTGCAAAAATACATAATTTTGTCGATATGGCAATGCTTTTTCTGCTTTTTTTTCAAAAAAAATCGCATTTCAAATTTAACAAACTATTTTTCAGCATTTTATCACTTTGTGATTTTGCCTTTATACTTCTCCAATTGCTTCTTCAAGGCATCAACAGCGGTATCGATTGCCTCTTCAAAGGTCTTGCTTTGCTTGCTTGCGAACAGGTCGTCGCCCTTCAGTGACAGACGAATGTCGGCAATCTTATTTTCGGGGGTGTCGGTATTATCGAGTTTGAGCGACACTTCTGCATTGATGATTTCATTGAACTTTGCGCAAACTTTCTCGATTTTTTGCGTAATGAACTCTTCAAGTTTTGAATCAGCCTTGAAGTGGACTGGGTTAATCGTTACTTTCATAATTGTTCCTTTCTTTTTAGTTCACCCTTTCGGGTGGGCTTGTTTATGAATTTGTTTGAGTTGTTCTATCGTAACATGGGCATACACCTGAGTAGTTGCCAAGTCCTCGTGTCCGAGCAGCTTTTGTATGGCTACGAGACTAGCGCCTTCGTCAAGCAAATGGGTTGCAAAGGTGTGCCGCAAGACGTGCGGGCTTTTCTGCTTCAGCGTGGTTGCGCCTTCAAGCATCTGGTGCACCTTATTATATACGAAGTTTGCGGTCATGGCTTCTCCTTTGTCGTTGAGCAAGAGTCGGTCGGCTTTTTCCGGAAACTGCGAATCGCGCAAGATTTGGTAATGGCCGATCATCTCCGCAAGACTCTTTTGTAACGGAACGATCCGCTCTTTATTGCGTTTCCCGTGGATTTTAACCTTCAATTCAAACTTGTCGATGTCGGCATCACGCAAGCCACGAAGCTCAGCCTGGCGCATACCCGTCTGATACAGCAGTTCGAAAATCAATTCGTCGCGCTTGGCCTGAAAACTGTCGTCGTCAGAAAAGTGCACCTTATTTATATCGTTCTCGGTTACGAACTTGACGGTTTGCTTAGGCTGTTTCAGCGCCTTGACCGTCATCATCGGGGTCGTCTTTATGGCATCTTCTCGCAAGCAATACTTGTAGAACGAACGCAAAGCCGACACTTTACGGTTAATGCTGCGGTTGGCAATTCCATCTTTCTTAAGCTCGACGACGAATGACTTGATCATCGGTGTTGTCGCCAGGGCGAGGTCGTCAAGATCGTACTGCGACATAAGGTAAGAGCGAAACTGCTCCAAGTCGCGACGGTAGGCTTGCAGCGTGAGAACCGAGTAGCGTTTTTCGGTTTCGAGATACGATATGAACTGGTCGATGGACATAAAAAAAACTTCGGTGTAAAATTAGTAATAAAAACTAATATACACCGAAGTTTTCTCTAAAAAAATTATTTCCCTAGTCTGGCAAATTATTGATTAGCTTCAGCCTCACGGAGTTTCTGGACATAGATAGCCTTCATCATGTTAGCACGGTGAATGACTGATGGCTTGTCGAATTGTTGACGCTTACGCAGTTCTTTCACGACGCCGGTCTTTTCATACTTTCTCTTGTAGCGCTTCAAAGCTCTATCGATGCTTTCGCCTTCTTTTACAGGAACAATAATCATTTTAAAACACTTCCTTCTTTTAAATGGTTAATACTAATTTGTTAGTTTTGAGGGCGCAAAAGTACAACTTTTTTTCTAATGCACGCAAAAAAGTTTAATTTTCTTGCAGCAGAATCATGTATGGCAACCGCAACTTATCTTTCAGGCAAAAGAAGATATTTCCAAATCGGCAACACTTCGATAGTCTCGTCTGAAATCGAGATTTCTTCCTCTTCGCCTTTAGTCAAAATCAACATCTTTTCAATTTCATAATGTTCAGCCAACTTCAACAAGGCCGAAACTTCTCGTTTGCGGGTAATCTCATCTTGCAGCGAATAGCATACCTGAATGGCCATCTTCTCCGAAGGGACGAAAAAATCAACCTCAAAATTCTTATTATAGAAATAGAAGTCATCACCATATCGTTGATACAATGCTATTGCTGCGAGGTTCTCCAAAAGCGAAGTGTCAGGGTCGAAGAGGAAAAGTCCCAAGATGCCATTATCAACAAAATAATATTTCTTGTTCGATTCCTTTTCTCCGAACTTCGCACTGATGTTTCTTACAGGCAAAAGAAGCCACGATTCCTGCATATATTTCAGGTAGTCGATAACCGTATCGGTGCTGACCTTACGACCGGTTGATGAGACTATGTTGGCAACACGGCCATACGAAGTAGGTTGTTTCACATTCTCCGCCAATCTTTTGACAACAAGTCTCAATCCTTCATCGTTACGAATCTTATAGCGTGTCACAAGGTCGCCAAAGAAAATCTTCCCATACAGTCCACTCAACCACGACCTCTTGTCACGCAGGTGAAGCACTTCAGGCAAGCCGCCAAATCTGAAATACTCTTCAAACAGTCGGACAATATTAGAACGGTCATAGAAGACAAAATTCTTACGTTCTACATTCAAACCACTCATGCGCAAAAACTCCCTGAAGCTTAGCGGATAGACATCCTTCATCGCATAGCGGCCTCCTAAGGTGGTAGCAATTTCTGAACTTAACATCTTGGCATTACTGCCAGTGATATAGACACGATAATTTTTGTCGGCCAAACGACGGGCGAACTTTTCCCAACCATCAACAACCTGGATCTCGTCCAAGAACACAAAAGGACGACATTCAAACATTTCCTCATAACATTCCAAAACAAGGTGCAAATCGGCGACATCCATACCCACAAGACGCTCGTCCTCGAAATTGAAATACAGCATTTCATCAATAGAATGACCTTGAGAAAGCAGATGCTGAATACGACCATAAATCAGATACGACTTTCCTGCTCTGCGAAGTCCAACCAGCACATAATTCAAATCATCCTCAAAAGCATAATCGCGTTCACCGACTACTACATCAGCCACAAACTTCTGATTCTCAACAATAATATCACGAATTAAATTCCTATCAACCATAGTATTTTCATTCTTTTTTTCGCAAAAATACAACATTCATCGAATATACACGACAAAATCACTTTATTTTTATCGATTATAACCGACAAAAAAAGCCGACGACTCACATCATCGGCTTCATTACTATAGGCTCAATACACCAAAAACAAAATCACTCGCCCAGCAAATGCTTGAACAAGAAACTGTCAATCTTGTTGAACAAGTGCATACGGCATTCGCCGTCGCCATATTCATAATCGCCATAGATGCCGTGATTCTTGTTCGGGTAAATCATCAGGTCGAACTGCTTTTCGTTCGAAATCATGGCCTTGATGAGTTCCATGGCGTTCTGATAATGCACATTATCGTCGCCGCTGCCGTGGCAAAGGAGGTAGTTACCCTTAATCATGGCAGTATTGTGGACTGGTGAATTCAAGTCGTAACCCTCTGGATTTTCCTGTGGGGTGCGCATGAAACGCTCGGTATAGACATTGTCGTAATAGCGCCAGTTGGTGACAGGTGCCACCGACACAGCTGTGCTGATGACCTCCGAGCCTTTGGTGATGCCGTTGGCAGCCATGAAACCGCCGTAGCTCCAGCCATATATACCGATACGGTCAGCATCGACGTAAGGTTTCTTGGTCATATACTTGGCAAGGGTAATCATGTCTTCGGTTTCGTATTTGCCGAGTTGCAGGTAAGTCATCTTCTTGAACATTTCGCCCTGGGCGCCGCTACCTCTATTATTAATAGACACACTGATGATGCCGTGTTGTGCCAAAAGTTGCATCCACCAAAAATCGCTGTCGGCCCATGAATTGTTCACGGTCTGATAACCAGGACCGCCGTAAACGTAAATCAAGACAGGATATTTCTTGTTCGGGTCGAAATCAGGAGGGAGAATCTGCCAAGCGTCAATTTCGGCTTGTGTTCCATCAGGCATCACGAAAGCGGGGTCGCTGATGGTGAAGAACGACTTTTCGCCCAAATTGTAATCCTTAATCTTCTCGACAAGTTGGTGGTTGTCCTCAAGCACACGCACCACCCTACCCTTCTTGTCGTAGAGCACATATTGGTTCGGATGGCTTGCCGTAGAGTTTATATTAATAAGGTATGAGAAGTCGTTGCTGAAACGTGCGTTGTTGGTGCCTTCCAAGCCAATCACCTCGCGGATGTTGCCTTTCAGGTCAACAGCGTAAATCTGACGCTCGATGTGCGATTTCTTGGCAGCCTGGAAATAGACTTCCTTGCCATCGAAGCCATATACTTGGGTCACATCCCAGTTACCGGTGGTCAGCTGCTTGACGGGCGTGCCGTCCATGAGATACATGTAGATGTGGTTGTTGCCACTCTTTTCGGAAGTCATCAGGAAGGTGTTGCCATCGTCAACGAAAGTCCAGTCGTCGGTGATGTCGATGTAGCAATCGTTGGTTTCATCGTAGAAAACGCGGCTTTCGCCAGTCGTTGCGTTGGCGGCAAGGATTTCGAGGTGATTCTGATGGCGGTTGAGACGCTGGATGGCCAAGGTGTTGGCATCTTTGGTCCAGCCGATGCGTGGCAGATAAATGTCGGTTTCTTTGCCCGTATCCATTTTCACGCTCTTTCCGGTTGCGAGATCATAAACGTAAACTTCGACGACGCTGTTGTCTTCGCCAGCCTTTGGATATTTGAAGCTATACCAGTCAGGATAAAGACCTTCAAACTCTTCCATCTGGAACTCCTTCACGTTGGATTCATCGAAACGATAGTAGGCAATCTTCTTGCTATCGGGCGACCAGTAGAAACCTTGCGAGAAGCTGAATTCCTCTTCATAGACCCAATCGGGAGCGCCATTGATGATGTGATTGTAGAGGCCGTCGTTGGTGAACTGCTTTTCTTCGCCTGTAGCCAAGTCCTTGATGAAGAGGTTGTTGTCGCGCATGAAAGCCACCTTGGTAGCATCGGGCGAGAAGGTTGCGAGGCGCTGCTTGCCGTTTTCAGAAAGAGGCTGCAAGGTCTTGGTCTTCATGTCATAGACATAATAAGTGGCATGGAACGAATGGCGGTAGATGTACTCCATATCGGTAAGGCACAGCACTTTGTCTTCGTTCTGGCTCAATTCGTAATTCTGGAGGCGGATAGGCAGGGTGTCGCCCGGCAAAACGAGGTCGTTGATGGAGAATAAGGTGTTCACCAGCTTGCCAGTCTTGTAGTTGTAGATGTTCAGGGCGCCTTTTTCGAAAGAGCCGTATGTCTTACCATCTTTCATGGAATTCATGCCACGGACGCTTCTTTGCGCGAAGGTAGAGCGCACATAAAGGTCTTCCAATTCAACATTTTTCTTTTCCTGGGCCGTAGCCGAAATTGTTCCAACGATAAGGAACAAGCTGAGTAGCAAATTTCTATAATTCATAACATTATAATTTGATGGGGCAAATATAGGGATTATTAGCGTATGACAAGGCAAAGGCAGGACAATAAAATGCGACCAACAACCCAAAAGCATTGTTTTGCAAATAGTTATCAATTCCTTCGTTCACCCACATGATTCCTATTTGCAAAGTTAGGCGACTTATCCAAAAAGTTAATTTCTGATAGCGGCATGAACACCATGACTATCTTTAAAAGCTCAGCATGATGTTACTATTTTTGCTGCTTGGGATAACTTAAAGTAAAATTTCAATTGGTCACCTGGAATTGCATGCATCACCTCCCCACCATATAAATCTCCAGCCTTGAAATGACGCGAGGATTGAACGAAACATCAAACAAGGTCGTGCTGTCGATGTACAACCGTTCCAGGCTCTGGCAGTTGCGCAAATCGGGAATTACGAGCAGACCGCCGCTGTTGGCCACATTAAGTTCAATCAGATTGGTGAGTTGGGCAATGCTGAGGGGCAGCTCTTGCAGCAAGTTGGTCCCGATATAGAAAAACTCCAGCGACTCTAAATCGCCAATATCAGTGGGCAGGTGATGCAAGGCATTATGTGTAAGCGAGAGATATTCCAAATTCTTCAGTTCACACAGTTCATCAGGTAAGGTCTCAAGGCGGTTGTGGTCCAATTCAAGACGCTTCAGGTTCTTGAGTTGGCCAATTTCGGGCGGCAAAGCCCCGATGTCATTGTTCTTGAACGAAATCTCCTCCAACTCGGCGAGTTCGCCGATGACAGGCGGAATGTATTTGAGATTGTTGGAGCTGACCACCAGTTTCTTTAGGTGTTTCAGTTGCCCAATCTCTTCGGGCAACGAGTCGAGGCCATTGCGGAAAAGATAGAGCGTCTCGGCATTAGGGTTGGCTTCGATTTTCTGCACCAAATGCTTGGCGTTGCGATAGCAGATGCGGATTTTCTTCTTGCCCTGTGCATCGGCAGTGCCGACGACGAGCAGAAAAGCTGCAAGGATAAGGATTAGCTTGTAGTTTCTCATTGTTTTACATTTTAGAGTTGTTTTTCAGAAATCAAAAGTCATGCGTCCATGGTTTTGACGTTGCAAAGTTAAGCGATTGGAAACAGAATGTCAAGCGGATGAGCGTTTTTTTTTACGTCTTCCCGTCCCAAAATAAACACAGGCATTGTCAGGGGCGAACCCGAATGGTAACAAATAGTGTTTTCCTCCGTACCAAATAGTGAGTTTCTTCGCTGTTTCTTCGGGGTTTCTTCGGTGATGCTTCGGTAAATGACCGAAGAAACAGCGAAAAAACTATGCGGAAACCACGAAGAAAGTGTAGCCTTGGTCGCTCGATGAGACAGAGAAGAATGCGAGTGAAAGGATTTAAGAATTAAGAATTGAGAATGATGGTGGAAGAATTTGAATCAGGAATGACGGATGGATCAAAAAGACAGCAATTTTTGACAAATTTATATCAATTTCATTATCAATATTTTAATGCTTACACAAGAGATTTTTTCAAAAAAGTAACCAAAAAAGTTTGGAGGTAAAGAAAAAAGCTGTACTTTTGCACCCGCAAATCGAAAGATTCAATGCAGTAAATGGGACGGTAGCTCAGTTGGTTTAGAGCGCATGCTTGACAGGCATGAGGTCAC
>CALBNP010000004.1 GCA_937896505.1 uncultured Bacteroidales bacterium
AGACGGGCTAACACGCCGAGAGGTTTTTGTGTGGGATGCTTGCCGCACGACTTTTCCCAAGGTGCGATGGCTGGCAACCGCCATACATCGGTCATCTGCTTGTCGTCGTTCAGCTCCTTCATCAAGTCGTAGTTGAAGTAGTGAGGCACTTTGGGTGACTTCCTGGCCCAAATGATGAACTCGGTTGAATAGGTGAAGTAACGGCATGAGATGTTGGGCGGTGGGTTGGTCTTTGCCCAAGTAATCACATTCAGAATCTTGAACCCCAGTTTCAGCAGTTGCTGCTGTACGCTGAAAATGTTGTGATGTGTGCCCGAAATCCAGATGGTGGCGTTCTCTTTCATGTGTTCGCGCACCGCGCTGAGCCAACGCAGGTTGAAGGCATCCATTGCTTCCGGTGTGGTGGGCTTGTCCCAATTACCCTTATCTACGCAAACCACCTTTCCGCTTTGGCAGCTGATGCCGCCGCTCGAAAGGAAATAGGGCGGGTCGGCAAACACCATGTCGAAGCCGAACTTGAACTTTGACAGCGTTTCGACGCAATCACCTTTGATTAGGGTGAAGTCGTTGTCAGTGGATTTGTAGAAAGATGGAATCATTGTTCTGGAACAGGTAAACCTAATTTTTGTAATGGTATGTAATCAAAATAGTAGTGACAGTTTACGCTAATAATATAATCAAGAACATCTTTATATTTGGCATTCTTAAACCATTGGCTTAAGATGTAAACGTATTCCACTTCAATGTTCAATTGAGAAAGCAACTTTATATATTGCTTCCTCTTAAAGTCGCATGTCTGAAGTTTTTCGTCTACACTACCACCTACATTTTGATTCTTTACTTCTATAATGAATAAAGTATTATTTACAATTACGTAGATGCAGTTATCAGGTAGTAATTGGCTTGATATAATCTGTTTCCAGTTAACACCATTTTCTTCCAAAAACTTATAGAACTCATATTTCTTGAAAACATAAGCAACTACATTTCCGCAATAAAAAACTTTGGAACCTTTTACTTCGTAATTGTTCTGTTGTGAAAGATACGTTGCAAGGTCAACCTTACCTTCGTAAATTAATCCTGTGATAGTATTTCCACCACCTACGCCACCTTTTATCATATCAATTGTCGTCGTTTGTTCTTTGGCATACTCCGTGATAATAACCTAAAGCAAAGGCAGCGTGTGGACTTTTATGTCGTTGGGCTTTTGCTTGGCTTTCTTCAAGTTGCCCCAATACGTTATCTATACTTAGCGATTCATTGAGATTGTAGCCAGCTTTGTAGCCGGCTTCGTACGCACATGCTGCACATTTATGCCTTCCAACACCACCTTGATCGGTGGGTAATGTTGCCATAATTGTTTGAATTTGAGAATGATCTTTTTTGCAAGCCATATTATTTTAGGGTTTTGATGAAATCTGTAATATCAGTAAGATTATAAATGCTTGGAATGATATTGTAAGCCTCTTGTAGTTTATTCTTAGCACTTTTCCATCCAATGCCATCGGTAATCCAAACAAATTCAAAGCCAGGAACGGAATTGATTTTTGGAGCAATATCAGAGTATGAACGAGCTACTTCGTTAAGTTTACTGCCTCCTCCGCTATAGAAATTGACCTCCATGAGATAGGTTTTCTTAGAGGTGTTGATGACAAAATCAAAACGCTTCTCGTCATCACCTAAAACTTTTGTGATTTCTGGCCATTCGCTTGAATATACTTCTTGGCGATAGCTTGTTCCTTCTTTATCGAGAATCTGCGCAACTCTTTCTTCCATAACGTGTCCGCTTCTGTTCTTACGGGCATTGGTGTCGAGGCCAGTTTCTATTCCAAAAACATAATCAACCAAATCGTTTATTCTTTTTGATTGGAAGATTTCGGCAAGTCCTGTGCCGTTAAGATAATCCATTACGCCATCAACTGATGTAAACAAAGAATCGAGCACGATGCAATTCCCAAGTTTGTCGAGAACTATCTTTTTGCCCTCGCTGCGAACGGCAATGAGGATGTCCATTACGTTAAAAGCTGTCTTGTCGCGCTTCCATATTGTCTCAACGGCTTTGCGCATGTCTGGTGCTCCAATAAGACTGTTGAGCATACAAAGACTGAGTTTTATGTCTTCGACATTCTGCGATATTTTTTCGAAATCACAGAAGAAATCTAATGTCTGATTTGTCTCTTGCAATTGAGACATGAACTTGTTGAAATCTTTAGCCATTATCCTGTTATTGGTGAATTACCATGTATATTCCCGTATTTTGGGAGTTATTACTTTTTGTTATATTCAGGTCCACTTTCGGCAACATAGCAGGGAACGAGTTGTATGTTGTAAAGGTGGGTGCTGGCTTTCGTTGCCTCATAATTGTGAACCAGTATTTCCGTCAATTTTCCACGTTTAGTAGGATTGGAATTGATGCTTCTTGAAGCCCATACCCGTTCAATGTGGTAATCCTTATAGAGCGCATCAAAGAAACTGTCGTTTTCGTCCTTTCCCTTGCAGTCCGAATTGCTTAGCATGAATTTATAGCCTGCATCGTTGATTCGGTCACAATACGTTTTAAGTCGAATCTGAGCATCGTCATTGAATGATTCTTTAGCGTAGTCGTTAAAACTGGATGTGTTGCTGAGTGGGCGGTAGGGTGGGTCGAAATAGAATAGCGTATTCCCTTCTGCATGGTGGAATGTTGCCTCAAAATCGTCTGTCATTATTTCCACGCGCTTTAGCAGTTCGCTATCTTCGCGAATGGTTTTCTCATCGTAGATTTGAGGATTGGTGTATTTCCCAAAGGGCACATTGAAAAGACCTTTCTTGTTTACCCGGTAGAGCCCGTTGAAACATGTTCTGTTGAGAAAGAAGAACTTGGTCGTGTTTTCTATTGGTTCAAGGTTCTTCTCATTGTAGCGGTCTCGTGCAGAAAGAAAGAATTCTTTGCGCTCATCTTCCGTCTGAAGGGACTTGTAAGCACTTTGAATGTCGTGTAAGGATGTGATTAGTTCTTCCGGATAATCTCTAACAGTGCGGTAACAAGTCATCAAATCGGGATTTATATCATTGATGACAGCATGACAGATGTTAGGGTATCGCTGCAACATGTAAAAGAGCATGGCTCCACCTCCTACGAAAGACTCAATGTATGTTGCGTTATCCCAATTATCAAAGTCAGCTGGCAGCAATGCGTCCAGTTGTTCAATGAGTTGCGTTTTCCCGCCAACCCATTTGATAAAAGGTTTTGCTTTTGACATTACTTATTCAATTGGTAAAGTAACTCTCCAACAAGATACAGGAGTGTACCAAATGCCTTCCTCATCGATGTCAATCATGTAATCATCGATAGCTTTCCCGTTTTTGTCAAATGAAGTACAATAATCTGTTCCCCAAGAGAAAGAGTGCCCTCCTTCGCATTTTGTCAGATAAGTTTCTACTTTTTGCTTGATACTTTTTGTTAATTTCATGATTCCTTAGGTTTAGTCAGCTGAAAATTCAGTTGTTCAATTGAACAAATGTTGTTTATTTTCCGTGCAAAGATAATAACTTGTTATTTCACAACCACAGAACAAGCTCAGAAATTTGCATTTTTTCCAGTCTTGCCTGAAAAAGAAAAATGTTTAGTTACTTTTGAATCATAGGGTTGGCATCTTGCCGCAGAAGGCGAATGTGGCCTATAACACGGTCACTCGTTTTGTCTCTATGCTCTTTGCGGTCTCCACGACAATCATATAGACGCCTGCTTCGTGCTTGCCGAAGTCGTATTCGAAGGCATCGCCGCTTGCGGCTCCTTCAAACACCTTCTGTCCTGAAATGCCGTAGATGCTGATGCTCCTGATGTCTTCGGCTTCGATTCTGACGACGCCATGCGTCGGGTTGGGATATACCGCCGAAGCAATGCCCTCGATTTCCGTAACGTCGTCGTCCTCGTCTTCGATGAATTCATAAAATCCATTCAATCCCATGGGGTCATACCAGGCGGAGCTTTGGTAGGCTGAGGCGCATCCGTAGGGAACGGTAAGGATAGAAGTGCCGAAATATTCAAATACGACGCAGTCCCATCCGGGTTCGCTGCCCAGCTCGGGAGGCGTGACGGCCAACGAAACAGCCTCGGTGACACCGGAGCAGTTTCTGAAGGCATAGTCGCCGATGAAGGTCACCGACTCGCCTATGGTGAGCGTACCGTCAAGGGAGCTGCAATAGAAAAACGCGCCAGGACCGATTGTTGTAACGGAATTTGGAATGGTCAAGTCGCCTGTGAGGCCGTAGCAGAACGCAAATGCGTCAGCGCCGATGGAAGTCACCGAATCTGGAATGTCGATGGTGGTCAGCCCCATGCAGCCCTTGAATGCGTCGTAGCCGATAGTGGTGACCGTGTTGGGTATGATGGTGCTCTGGCATCCGGTGACCAACTCGTTGGTGCTTGTGGCGATGATAGCGTTGCAGTTGTCTCTTGAGTCATATACGCTGTTTTCGGGGTCAACGGTGATTCCGGAAAACGCGGTGTAGCTGAAGGTGTCGGGGCCGAGCGACGTCACCGAGCTTGGGATGCTCAGCGTGCCGGTCATGCCGTCGCACGAATTGAAGGCGAAGTCGCCGATGGAAACGACGGAGTTGGGGATGGTGAGGTTGCCCGTGAAACCGAAGCAAATCTGAAATGCACCATATCCGATGGAAGTCACGGAATTGGGGATAATCAGGTCGCCGGTGAAGCAGCTGCAATAGGCGAAGGCACCATCGCCAATCGTGGTTATCGAGTTCGGGATGTTCAGGCCACCTGTAAAGAAGCCATATAGGAAAGCGTTGTCGCCAATGGCTGTCACCGCATAATCGTTGCCTTCGTAGCTCACCGATTCGGGAATGTTCAGCTCGCCCGTTGCGCCTTGTCCGCCGACGGAACTTGTGACGGTCACTGAAACGCCGTCGTCGTTAACCTGGTAATTCAAGTCACCGACAGTGAATGTCGTTTGTGCGAATCCGCTTAAAGTCAATAAGATAGAAAAGATGAATAGGAATGTCGTTTTGTTAAGTAATGCTTTTTTCATACGGAATGAGTTTTAGTTGGAATGGAAAAATAGTAAGGCTCAAAAGAGTGCCGTAAAATTAGATAATTTTGATGTATGGAATTCTATCCGAAGAACTTCTTGATCTCGCCGGCGAAGGCGTCCTCTACCGCTTTGCCGTCGCGGGTCTTGGCGAGGCCGGCGCGGCTGGTCTCCTTGTAATCTATGTTGAGCCGCTGGCCGACTTCTCTCATAGTGAGCATCACCTCGTCGGGCGAGATGAACGACTTGACGCCGCTGAGCGCCATCATGGCCGCGCTGATGGCTTGGGTGGCATATATGCCGTTGCGCTTCACGCAAGGCACCTCGACCAATCCCGCCACGGGGTCGCAAATCAGGCCCAGTACGTTCTTGATGGCAATGGTGAAGGCTTCCACCATCTGATCGTTGTCGCCGCCTTCCAGATAGGTGAGGGCAGCCGCTGCCATGGCTGAGGCGGCACCCACTTCGGCCTGACAGCCGTAGTCGGCACCGGCGGTGGAGACGTCGTCGAATAGTATCATGCCGAAGAAGCCGGCCACCATCAGGGCTTCGCTGATGTGTTCTTGCGAAGGGTGACGCAGCTCGTCGTAGGCCTTCAGCACACCAGGAAGGATGCCACACGAGCCTGCCGTCGGGCAAGCTACAATCAATCCCGACTTGGCATTGGTCTCGTTGACGGCCACGGCGTAGGCGATGGCACGTCCGAAGAGGTTGTCGAACAGGGCGTTCTTGTCGATGTATTCGTCGAGCATCGAAGCATTGCGTCCGCTGAGTTTGAACAACGACAGCTCCTTGCTCTGCAACCCTTTGTGGACAGCGCTTTTCATGATGTTCCAATAAGAGGCCATCTTGCTGTAAATCTTCTGCTTGTCGGTGTTCTGCAAAAGAGTCTCGGTCTCGATGATGACGTCAATCATGTGGCGACCTTTGGCATAGCGCAGCATCTCCTCAAAGGTGTTGAAAGGCATCTGTGGAGGATTCGACATGGTTTCGTCGTTGAAAATCTTGGCGATGGTAGGGTAGGAGGCATTGCTCTCGTCGCAGGCTACGATGGCACCGCCGACGAGGCGCATGTCGTTCTTGCCGTTGATGGGCGTGTTGAGCAGACCGTCGAAATAGCGGATCTCGATGTTGCCGCCACCGATGGAGAAGCCTGTGATGCAGTGTGTTGCCTTGTCGCTTGTGAAGATAATCTCGGCTATGTTGTGCCCTTGCAGCTGGGCGTATTTCTGTTCCTCTTCGGTGCTGCCTTTCTTGTAGCCAAGGAAGTCTATCTTGCAGCCTTTCATGTCGAAGCCGTTCTGCCTCAGGAAGTCGGGGTCGCCATGTGCCAGAAGCTCGGGGTCGTCGGTGGCAAAGCCCGAAAGTCCGCCTCCTATGGCGTGGGGAGTCTTGTGGGCTACGCCCGTATCGCGGAACGAGGCAAACAGCTTGACTTCAATCGACTTGACCTGCTCGCCGCTCTCAATCACGGCTTCGATGATATGGCGCGACAGAAGCCCGATTCGGCTGGCGCCGGCGGTGTGCGAACTCGATGGACCTACCATGGCAGGCCCGACCAAGTCGAAGATGCTCATGGCCTTGATGCGGGTCTTGATGTAACGGCGGAAATCTTCGGCTATCGAAGCGAATCTTTCTTCTTCAATGGGTTGTTCCAGTAAGGTAATGACGTCGAAAAACGACTTGTTTCTCTTCGACTCGATGGCTAAGGCTTGTGCAACGTGTATCTCGCTGACGTGCAGTTCGTTCTTGGCGATGATTTCCATGAAATTCGGGAAGAAAGTGTAGTGCGAGACGTCGGAACATTGCAGGTGTATCTTCTTGCGTTCGGCATCCAAACGGTCAATCACGACGGAGCTGTGATTTTTCGTTAAGTCGTGCGGTTGGACCTCGGTCAAGTCGAGCACGTGACTTGTGAGTGGCTTTGCTGTTAAGATGATGACAATCAGGTTGTTGGCAACTGAAGGCAAGATGGTATAGAAGCAAGCGGGGGTGTCTTTAGGCAGCTTCATGGGCATCATCTTGTCGAAGATGCGCTTCAGGTTCAGATGGGCGATGAAGATTTCCTTGTCGTGCGTGAACACCATCTTGACGTCATCCTCGTCCTTGATGATGTCTATCGTTTTTTTTGTTTCGTTGAATTCCTCTTCGCTGAGGAAATGCTTTAGTCGGTCTTCGAATTGTCTGTTCATATCGCTGCTCAATTTTGTTTCTTGTTGTTTGTTCTGAATCATATTATGCTTATTGTCCACGTCTTAATCCTCTTACGGCTTCGGCTTCCAAAGGGTTCTCGGGCCAATAGTGCTTTGGATAACGGCGTTTCAATTCCTTTCGGACTTCAAAATAGGTGTTTTCCCAGAAACTTTTCAGGTCTTGCGTGAGTTGCACAGGCTTGAATCCGGGAGAGAGCAACTCCATGAGCATAGGCTGACGGCCTTCGTTGATGCGTGGCGTGTCGGTCAAGCCGAAACACTCCTGCAACCTGACGCTCAGCACGGGGATGTCGGAGCCTTGACGGTAATCGATGCGGATGTGGCTGCCCGTAGGCACAACGATGTGGGTGGGCGCAATGCGTTCTAATAGTTGCTGTTGTTCGTAAGGGATGGGGGTCAGAAGAGCCTTTGCAAGATTGATTTTCTTTAACTCTTCAGTGTTGGTTCTCAGTTTGTTATCTTGTTCGAGGATGTAGGGTAGCCATTCGTTTGGTGTTGCCAAGAGGTGTTCTGTCGAGAGGTCAGGGAAGCCGATTTCGGGATGCCATTGTGCGGCTTGTGTGAGACGACGTTGTAGTTGCGACACTTCATCGTCCCAATTGAGGATGCTCAGGCCTTCCTTGGATACGGCTTCGCAAATGATGTTGATGACACGTTCACGCGATGCGTTTTGAATCGGAGTGCTGCCGAGAAGCAGCTTGCCGATGCGTCGTTCTTTTTGTTGGACGATGCAACCTCGTTTGCTGTCCCACGAAATATTCTCTCGTTCGGAGGCGAGAGTTTCAAGGTCGCCGCTGCTGATGGGTGCCGCCAGAAACACGCGGCCTTGTGCGCCTTTCTCGGCATGTAGTGAGGCAATGGCAAGCCATGGTTGCGATGAGAGAGGGTCGGTTTTGTCGAGTTGCACGTTGTCGCCATTGGCAAGACGGAAATGCCCGATGGCATCAATGGCCATGGCGATGCGTTCGGGGTAGGCGGCGGCTATCAAAGCACCGATGTCATGGGGGATGGGCTCGCTGTTGTCTTCATCGACATGGGCCATCGTCCGGTATTCATTGGCAATCTGAGCGATACGCATCCACCGACCGATGTTTTTGTTCTTTCTGCCTTTGCGGAGTGCGCTGATACGCAGAGTGAGGTCGGCTTGCGAATCTTCTGCCAACGGGTCTTTCTCTTCGAGCAATGCAGCGATGTCGCAGGCTAAGGCTTTTTCTTCGGCAGTCTTGGCCTGCAGAATCATCTTGGCGATGCGAGGATGGCAGGGAAGGGCTGACATGGCTTTGCCGAGCGTCGTGATTTCGCAGTTTTCGTCGAAGGCTCCCAACAGCATCAAAAGTTTTCGGGCTTGCTGGACATTGTTGGAGGGCGGTGGCGTGAGCCAGGGCAGATTCTCGATGTCTTTTTCGCCGAAGACGGCCACGTCTAATAACAAGTTGGCGAGGTCGGCTTCTACGATTTCGGGCTTGCGTTGAAGGCTCATCCTGCTTTCGGTGGCTGTGGTCCAAAGTCGGTAGCAAGTGCCTTCGGCAACACGCCCCGCACGGCCTGTGCGTTGAGTGGCCATGTCCATACTGATGCGGACGGTCTGCAAGTGGCTCAAGCCAGTGCGTTGATCGACGATGAGACTGCGGCAGAAACCAGTGTCGATGACGATGCGCACGCCTTCGATGGTGAGTGACGTTTCGGCTATCGGTGTGGCTATCACTACCTTGCGTTCACCGAGTTTTGATGGTGCTATGGCACGACGCTGTTGCTCGGGCGACAAGTTCCCATATAACGGATAGATGGCGGTTTTGCCCATACTATTGCCAAGCAACTCGGCGCATTTGATTATCTCGGCTTGGCCGGGCATGAAGGCGAGAATGTCGCCTTCGTGCTTGCGGTGTGCCTCCGCGATAGCTCTTGCAACGATGGTAGGTAAGTCAAATAAGTTGGCATCTTCCGCGCTGTGGATGACTTGCACGGGAAACATGCGCCCTTCGCTTTCGATTTTTGGAGCTTTCAACGAACGGCAAATCTCATCAGCATCGATGGTGGCCGACATGATGATAATCTTCATGTCGGGACGAATGACTTGCTGCGTAAGACGCGTGAGGGTCAAGGCAAGGTCGGAGTTGAGGCTGCGCTCGTGAAACTCGTCGAAGATGACGGCGGTCACGCCATCCAAAGTGGGGTCGGCAACGAGCATTCGAGTCAGGATGCCTTCGGTGAGCACTTCGATTTGGGTGTTTGCCGACACTTTCTTCTCAAAACGGATTCGGTAACCTACAGTATTTCCGACGGTTTCGCCCAAGAGAAAAGCCATGCGTTCGGCAATCTGTCGGGCAGCAATGCGTCGAGGTTCGAGCATAAGGACTTTCCCTTTGCCTTGCAAGGCTGCGTTGATAGTCAAAGGCAGCAAGGTGGATTTGCCGGCACCTGGTGGAGCCACCACCACGACGGCATCATGCTCAGCCAACGTAGCATTGACCGCTTTGGCGATGCGTGAAGCGGGAAGGCCGGCGTTGCGTGCTATGAGTTCATGTGTGGTCATCGAGGGATTTTCCGTTATTTCGTTTAGGGTTGCAAAAATAAAGAATTGAGCGGCATTTCGTTTTGCCGAATGAAAGAAAACCGTAATTTTGCGGCTCAACGAAAATTCGAGAGATGAATATCAATGAACTGACAAAGCAAATCGAGCAATACAGGCAAGCCGCCGCTGATGGCGACAGCGAGGCGCAGTATAAGATGGGCCTTTGCTACGAGCAGGAAAACGACATGATGAATGCTGCCAAATGGCTGAAGAAGGCAGCGCGGCAAGGTGGCGAGCTGCGCGCCTACAATCTTGGCTCATGCTATTATAAAGGAGTGGGTGTCGAACAGAGTTATTCTGAAGCTGTCCATTGGTTTCATAAATCACTTAAAAAGTAAGTGCGTATGTTCCAAAAAATAATCAACTCGTGCGTGAAGTTAGTGCAGAAGTATCTGCCTGAACCTTTTATCTTTGCCGTTATCTTGACATTGGTGGCCTTCGTTGTGGCCATGCCTGTTTGTCACCAGACTCCTATCGAAGTCATCGAGAATTGGGGTGGCGGCGTGTGGTCGCTCTTGACCTTTGCCATGCAGATGGCTTTGGTGCTGGTGAGTGGCTCGGCTTTGGCGGCAGCGCCATCCATCAAACGGGGCATCAGCGCCTTGGCAAAGCTGCCTAAGACGCCAGCCGGTGCCATCGCCTTGGTGACGGGCATCTCGGCCATCGCATGTTGGATTAACTGGGGTTTCGGACTCATCGTGGGTGTTATCTTCGCCAAGGAAGTGGCCAAGAAGATGAAAGGTGTCGATTATCGTCTGCTCATTGCTTCGGCCTACAGTGGCTTCGTGGTGTGGCATGCGGGCATATCGGGCTCCATCCCGTTGACGTTAGCTTCGTCCAACTCCAACCTGGAAACGGTCACCAAAGGCGCGCTTGTCAATCCTATACCGATTACGCAAACGGTGCTGAATCCATTTAACCTCGCTATGGTGGTGGTGGTCATCATCGCCATCGTGATTGTCAACGCGCTGATGCACCCCAAAGGTGACAGCGTGGTCAGCATCGAGCCGTCGCTGCTTTATGAGGCAGAGGAGCCTGTGGCAGCCAAGCCTACTACGCCATCGGAGAGGATGGAAAACAGCCGTGTGTTGTCATGGATTATCTCGTTGTTGGGCCTCTCTTATCTGGTTATCAGCCTGTTCTTCCGTGGCGGAGCTTTCGACCTCGGTGCAGTTATTATGCTGTTCCTCTTCTTGGGCATCATCTTGCACGGCACGCCTTTGGCATACGTGAAGGCCTTCGGTAAGTCGGTGAGCGGCGCTGCGGGCATCATTTTGCAGTTCCCGTTCTATGCGGGCATTATGGGCATTATCACGGGCGTGGGTGAGTCGGGCATCTGCCTCGGCACGGTCATCAGCAACGCTTGTGTGGCTATCTCAACGCCTAAGACCTATCCGCTGTTCACCTTCCTTTGTGCGGCCATCCTGAACATGTTCGTCCCTTCGGGCGGTGGTCACTGGGCCATTCAAGCGCCTATCATGTTTACTGCGGGCGCGGCCTTGGGTGTTGACCCTGGCCTGACGGGTATGGCCATCTCGTGGGGCGATGCGTGGACCAACCTCATCCAGCCTTTCTGGGCATTGCCGGCATTGGCCATTGCCAAACTCAACGCCAAGGACATCATGGGTTTCTGCCTCATCGACTCGTTCGTCTCTGGCTTGATTATCTGCGCGGGTTTACTTCTTTGGGCGTGAGGAAATTGGCGTAATTAGGGAAGCCTGTTAGGGCCGCCGATGCAGCTGCCCTGATGTTGAAGTTCCGCCGCCGCCCTGTTAACATAGTCATGTCATCCATTCCCGCCTGAGGGCGGGAATCTTGTTTTAACTAACGGAGCGACAGGCGGAGGCCAAGGTAGTCGCTCGTGTCGACGGGGGCGAAGTTGTGGCGGTACGACACACGGCAGTACCCCGCGTAGTCGCCCCAGCTACCGCCACGGAACACGCGGTACGAGCCTGATGACGGGCCTGTAGGGTCGGTCTGTGCGCTGCTGCGGTAGCTGCCATACCAGTCTTGGCACCATTCCCACACGTTGCCGCTCATGTCGTAGAGGCCCAGCTCGTTGGCCTGCTTGGTGCCCACGGCGTGGGTGGTGCTGCCGCTGTTGTCATCGTACCAGGCCACGTTGCTCAAAGTGTTGCTGCCGCTGTACTTGTAGCCCTGGCTCTGCTTGCCGCCTCGGGCGGCGTATTCCCACTGGGCTTCAGTAGGCAAGGCGAACTGCCTGCCGTTCAGCTGGCTCGCGCACATTTGGTTCAGCTTGGTGATGAACTCTTGGCAGTCGTTCCAGCTCACCCCCTCCACAGGCAGGTTGCTGCCGCTGAAATGGCTCGGGTTGCTGCCCATCACCGCCTGCCACAGGGCCTGCGTCACTTCCGTCTCGCCCATGAAGTAGCTGCTCAGGGTCACGCTGTGCGTGGGCGTTTCGTCACTAACAGCATCGCTGCCCTGCTCCGAGGTCGCGCCCATGGTGAAGGTGCCGCCCTCTACGGGATTCATCGTGAAGCTCACGCCGTTGGCGGTGAAGATAAGCGAGCCTTCCACAGCTTCATACGTCATCCATGGGGCTAGGGGGTCTTTCGTGCAGGAGGGGAAAAAGGCCAGAGGCACCGCCGCCAAGAGCATGGCAAATATTGTCCGTTTTGTTGTAGGGTTTGTTTTCATTGCGTGTGTTGTTATTTCTAAAGTTGTTCTAAATATTCTTCTTAATCGTCTTGAACCAAAACCGGCAAAACTTCATTCGGAACCACAAATGCGCCACCGTGCATTTTGACGGAAGCTCGCGGTTGCGGCTTCCGATGCCCTCACAAAAATGTTTTGGGCGTTTTGTCTGTTTTGGTAAAGAACACTACCCATAGCCAAAAATCAGAAATTATATCCTATCCCAAGTTTGGCTTCCCAATAGCCGAAGCCAACCGAGGTGGCGCCCGCCGAGAGGCTGAAGCCCTTGAAGTGCAGCATGGTGCCCGCATCAACGGCCAAGCCTTGGTAACTGTGGTCATCGGCGGTGGCGTAGCTGCCATCGCTCGTCTTCCACAGCAAGGAGCGCTTTCCGTATCCGGTGCCTAAATAGAGGCAGAACGGCTTCGCGCAACGCAACACGGCGCCCGCCGTCAGGCTCAGACGCGAAGTGCTGCTTTCGCCAATCAAAGTATAAGAAGAAGGTGAACTTCCTATGGGATAGCCACCATCGTTGCACTTGAAATCGCCCCGGGTGAAATTGAAGTTTGTCATAAAGTTTACATACCAGCCGAAACGTTTCACCTGTCCGGCGGTCAAACCAAAGGAAAGCTGCGGGGCTGTGCTGTAGGCAGCGTTGGCCATAACGAAGGTCTGTCTAACGGGCGCCGGCTTCACTGGCTTGGCCGGTTTTTCGTTTTGCTGGGGCTGTGGTTTAGCTTCGGACTGCTGCACTTCGGGCTGCTGCGCCACGCTGCCGGTGCGTTGCAGGTTAAGGGAGATGTCGGCAATCTTGCCTTCCTCAATGTTCACCTTTGTCCTTTGGGTTTCGTAGCCGTTTTTGCGCAATTCCACACTATGCTCGCCTATGAGAATATTCGGGAACACGTCGGGCGACTTGCCAATCATTTTTCCATCCAGATAGACCTCGCAGTTGGCTGGTGTGGAAGTCAGGTTCAGCTTGCCATAGATGGGTTGTGGAGCATTTAAGGTCACGGTTTTCTGCTCCTGCTTGGCAAGGGTGAGGCTCTGTTTTTCGGTGCGGTGCCCTGCCTTGCGGGCTTCCACTATATAAGTCTCTGCAGCCAGTTGTCCCGTCCAGTTGCCGCGGCCTTTTTTCTGTTCATTAATGTAGATGTCAGCCTCGGCATCAGGGCAGTTCACCGTCAGCGTGGCCTTGGCCGATACGAGGCTGATGTTCAGTTCAACGCGTTCCTTGCCAATCTCGAACGCTCCAGCCTCGTTCATGTAGCTTGGTGCTTCCACGCGGTAGGTGTGGTGGCCGTAAGTCAAGAAAGACTGCATTACGCCATCTTCTATGGACTTCAGCTGCTCGTCGATATAGACCATTGCCGTCTTAGGTTCGACCGTCATCACCAGATACGAGCCGCCCATGTCTTCGTCGATGATGGGTTTAACTGTTCCCGAAATCAGCACCATCTCGTAGGTTCGGGCTTCCTCGACGCTGCAAGGGAAGTAATAGTCGCGCAAAAAGCCCAAGGTCGGATGGCCAATGCTGATGTGCTTCACGCCGAAAGGCACCCACACCCAAATCTCGCCAGCCTTCTGCTCGGTGTCGGTGATGCCCATGATGCCCACGTCGAAGGTGAATCCCGTTTGTGTGGTCACGACTTTAATCAGGGCGCAGGTGTGGCCGTTCTGGTCGATGCGCATGGTGCCTTGCAGGTTGGCAGTCATGTCGTTTGGCAGAAGCCGGAAACTGGCAACGGCAATGTTGCTGTTTTGGGCCTTGGCCGAAAGTGTGGCGAATAAGGCTAATAGGAGGATGAATAGGTGTCTTTTCTTCATGGAAACGTTTGTTTGCATTATAGAGGGTGCAAAACTACGAAATTAGTCCGTCGGTTTGAAGATTTTCTTTTTGGGTTATGAACGAATGGCGACAGGTCTTTTTCCGCCCTTGTTGGGGGAAAGTAAATTAAGAGTAAATTTGGAGTAAATTAAGAGTAAATTTAGGAGTAAATTCCTTTCTGCAAGTCACTACAAGAGGGGAATGTCATTCGATCACGCATTCCTCAATC
>CALBNP010000005.1 GCA_937896505.1 uncultured Bacteroidales bacterium
TGATGGCTGACTTTTCTTTTGGAGGTCGTCAATTGCGCGGTCATGCTTACTGCGGCGGTTTTGGCGGTTATTGGACAAAAGCTCACATCCAAGGTGTGACCTATTGGATGACTGACTATTACGTCTATTTCAATAATTTTGATGAAAATCGTGAGTTCAATAATGAAGACCAGCGTCTTATTGCTGGAGCTGTTGGAGGACTGGGGTTAAGCTATGACTTCTCAAAACCTGAAGAAAACACAGGAGGCTTCGTAATCAGCCTTGACGCCCTGTATTATTACGACCTGGTGAGTCACCATAAAGGCTATGCCCACTTGAGCGACCCGCGTTATTTGAATTCGCTTTCCGTTTCACTAGGTTTAGCCTATAGATTCTAACATTGTGCTAAATTACAAACAACTTATCCAAATGAAAAGAAATATCATCATATTGGCAATTATCGCTTTGATTTTCAGCGGTTGCCGCAAAGAAGCCGACTACCATCCCTATATAGGTGAAACCGACTATCTGGCATACGACACTTATTCCACCCAATTTGATTACCTCTGGAAGTGCATAAGCACTGGTTACGTGTTTTGGGATGTGGAAAACACTGACTGGGATGCTGTTTACAACAAATACATACCTAAATTCAACGCCCTTGACGCGAAGCACAAAGCCGGTCAAGAAGTGACACTTGCTGAACTTGACACACTTTACAGAGGTGCATTTGGTGGCATGAGAGACCACCATATGGTCGTTCTCATCAGGAACCTCTTCCCCGCTGCAAGCGACAACGCCCCCTATATAGTCGTCCAGCCCGGTCAGATGGAAGTCAAGAAAAGAGACTACTACATTGAGTCGGCAACACAAGAACAGACAAATTTGACTGCTTTCTTCGGTGAGATGGAAACACTCTACGACATTGAGACGCACGAATCGGCAACCGCACCAGTCGAAGAACTTGGCGCAACGGTCACCTATCATTACTTCGTCATCAAGCTTGCCGACGGACGCAAAATCCCTTACCTCTGGCAGTCGATAGCTGCCCTTACACCTACCATGCTTGCCTTAGGCAGCTCGAGTCAAGCCGGTGCGGCAGCCTCCATCATCGACCATTGGCTGACAGCCATTACAGAGACTCCACGAGAGCAATTGGCAGGCTTCATTCTCGACAACCGTGCCAACAGAGGAGGCTACCAAGACGACCTCGACTACCTCATCGGTACCTTCCTCAACAACAAAACCGAAGTCATGAGGACCCGCTACAAGGAAGGTCCTGGCAGATTGGAACATTCAGCCTGGACACCTTATTATATTGATGTTCAGAGCAAGTATCACCGTGACATCACAGCCGAAAACATCCCTTACGTCATCATTTGTGACATCGGCTCTATCAGCATGGGAGAAATTGAACCTATGATCATCAAGGCTGTACTTCCTACGAGCTATGTCATCGGCGAACGCACCTTTGGCGCTACTGGACCGTTGCAGGCTACAACATCCATCGACCTGAACTATGGAGGCCCATTTGGCGACCAAAACACCATGGACCATTACATCTACACTTCAACTTTTGAGGCCCAGTTTGGCGGAAAGGTGCTGGAAGGCATCGGATGTACGCCCGACAAGGAAGTACTCCGCAAGAATCACAACGGCGACTTCAAGCCACAACTTGACGCTGCCATCGAATACATCATGAATCATCAATAATCTCGCAGAATTCATCGCAATAGATTAGACAGCCACTATCTATTTGCATGATTATTTGCATGATTTTGAAAATATGGGGCTGACCGAAATACCATGGTCAGTCCCATTTTGTTTTTTGAGACGCGACAAATCGCCTCCTATACAAAATCAGATATATGATTACACCTTCGCCAAACGGCTCATTGTTTGGTAAACTCTATCGCAAAAACGAGACGAATTTCGAGATTTTTCGTCACTGAAAAGATACTCAGCTGTCCCAAATCATTCGATTTTCGTCCCTAAAATCGCCACTTTCGTCCCAAAATGGCTATTTTAGTCACTTTTTCGACTTGATAGGCACATTCTCGTTTTGTTCCCCAAAAAACGCTGTTTCTTTGTATCGTTTTTCAAGACTAAAACCATGAAAAAAGAGACAAGAATTTTCGACCTACTCGACAACTATCAGGAAAAATGGCCAGGGCAAGATGTCGCCTTAGCCAAGAAGGTGGATGGAGAATGGAAGAAATATAGTCCATTCGAATACCACAGACTAGTGACAAACGTGAGCTATGCCCTCATCGAATTAGGCATACAGCCCAACGACAAGGTCGCCATCATTAGCGGCAACCGTCCGGAATGGAACATCATGGATATGGCCATCATGCAAGTGGGAGCCATCACAGTGCCCATCTACCCCACCATCAGCCAGGACGACTACCTCTTTATATTAGGCGACTGCGAAGCGCGTCTTGTCCTTCTCGAAGGTATCGCCGTGATGAACAAGATAGAAGCCATCAAAGACCAACTGCCTTGCTTGGAACACATCTACACCATGCAAGACCGCATCGAGCATTGCTATTTCCAGCAACTGGTGGAATTAGGTCAATCGAAGCCTCACCAAGAGGAACTCCGTCAACGCAAGGCCGACATCGGCACTAACGACTGTGCCACAATCATCTACACATCGGGCACCACGGGTACACCGAAAGGCGTAATGCTTTCGCACAGCAACATCCTCAACCAAGTGAGCAACCTCCGCAACACGCCCACCCCGACATCGAAACGCGCCTTCAGCTTCTTACCATTGAGCCATGCTTACGAGCGTATGCTCGTCTATCTCTATCAAGACCTCGGAATGTCAGTCTATTATGCAGAAAGTCTAGCTACCATTGCCGACGACATGCGCGAGATTCACCCAACGATGATGTCGGCCGTTCCGCGGCTTCTGGAGAAAATGTACGAGAAAATCATCCAATCAGGCAAGAAGAAGAAAGGCCTGCAACGCAGCATTTTCAACTGGTCAGTCAAACTGGCCGAGCGTTATCGCATCGACCCCGACAGACGCACTTGGCTGTACAACCTCATGCTGAAGATTGCGGACAAGCTCGTCTATTCGAAGATACGTTCCTCGTTAGGTGCAGAACAATTCGATGTCATCGTTTCGGGGGCTGCCTCCATCTCGAAGAAAGTGAACGCTTTCTTCTCAGCCATCGGGATGCCCGTTTTTGAAGGCTACGGCATGACCGAAGCCTCGCCCGTCATCGCGGTTAGCGACAAGTCGAAGGGCGGACGAGAGGTTGGCACACCAGGCCGCGCACTCCCTGGAGTAGAAATCAGGATATCTAACGACAGCGAGATACTATGCAAAGGCCACAACGTGATGATGGGCTACTACAAGAACCCTGAACTCACAAAGGAAATCATCGACGAAGACGGATGGCTGCACACCGGCGACATGGGTTGCATCGACGCGCAAGGACGCTTGTTCATCACAGGAAGGCTGAAAAGCCTTTTCAAGACCTCGATGGGGAAATATGTCAATCCAGAGATTATCGAAGCAAAATTCAGCGAGTCGGAATTTATCGAAAACATCGTCGTCTTTGGCGAAGGCCAGAAATTCGCTGCCGCACTCATCGTTCCCGACACGAACTACATCCAATCGTGGAACAAACGCAACAGAATGTCAATCAGCAAGAACAGAAAAGATAAGAATGCTGTCACGACCACCGATGACATTAAAGCCATCATATCCAGCGAAGTGAAGAAATACAATGCTTTTTTCGGCGATACGGAGCAAATCAAGAAATTCGAAATCGTCAACGACAAATGGAGCATCGAAAACGGCATTCTCACACCAACGCTGAAAGTGAAGCGCAAGGTGGTCGAACAACGTTATAAAGACTTGATTGACTCCATGTTTGAATAACACGGGAACACGAATTAACACCGAGCAAAACGGACTTCCGCGAGGAAATCCGTTTTTTTATTTGTTTTTTGAAACTAAAAGAGAACAAAATCAGTTTAATTACTATCTTTGCACACACTAAATTTGAAAAACTATGGTAAGTTATAAGGAATTAGGGCTGGTGAACACCCGTGAAATGTTCGCTAAGGCAGTAAATGGCGGCTATGCCATTCCCGCATTCAACTTCAACAATATGGAACAGATGCAAGCCATCATCATGGCTGCTGTCGAAACCAAGTCGCCCGTCATCCTCCAAATCTCGAAGGGTGCACGCAACTATGCCAACCAGACTTTGCTACGTTACATGGCCGAAGGCGCTGTGGCCTACGCCAAGGAATTGGGCTGCGAACATCCAGAAATCGTGCTTCACCTCGACCACGGCGATTCATTCGAACTCTGCAAGTCGTGCATCGACATGGGCTTCTCGTCCGTCATGATTGACGGCTCGGCCTTGCCATACGAAGAAAATGTGGCCTTGACCAAGAAGGTCGTGGAATATGCACACCAATACGATGTCACCGTTGAAGGCGAACTCGGCGTTTTGGCTGGCGTTGAAGACGAAGTGGCTGCCGAAGAAAGTCATTACACCAAGCCCGAAGAAGTGGTCGATTTCGTCACCAAGACAGGTTGCGACTCGCTGGCCATCAGCATCGGCACCTCACACGGCGCTTACAAGTTCACTCCTGAGCAATGCACCGTTGACCCAGAAACTGGCCGACTGCTTCCTCCACCTTTGGCATTCGATGTGCTGGAAGGCGTTGAAAAACAGCTTCCTGGTTTCCCAATCGTGCTTCATGGTTCATCGTCGGTTCCACAAGAAGAAGTCGATACCATCAATGCCAATGGCGGTTGCCTGAAAGCTGCTGTCGGCATTCCAGAAGAACAACTCCGCAAGGCCTCCAAGTCAGCAGTCTGCAAGATCAACATCGACTCCGACAGCCGCCTCGCCATGACTGCCGCCATCCGCAAGACCTTGGCTGAAAAACCTGCCGAATTCGACCCACGCAAATATTTAGGTCCAGCCCGCGACAATATGAAGAAGCTCTACATTCATAAGATTGTCAACGTGTTGGGTTCCGATAATAAACTGATACACTAATTTTTGACTATGACCAGTGACTATGACTATGACCGCTTGACGAAATCGAGAAGCGGTCACAGTCAAAATTTCTGGTCATTGTTCACAAAACATAAAACATGAATCCATTAAAAGCCATAAGTCCCATCGACGGACGTTATCACGGCAAGACCGTGGAACTCAACGATTTCTTCTCTGAATTTGCCCTCATCCGTTACCGTGTGATGGTCGAAGTCGAATATTTCATCTCGCTTTGCGAACTTCCGCTGCCCCAGTTGGAAAAATTCAACGGCGACTATGACGACTTACGCGCCATCTACGAAGAATTCCAAGAGGACGATGCTGAGGAAATCAAGGAAATCGAAAAGGAAACCAACCACGATGTGAAAGCCGTTGAATATTTCCTCAAGCGTCGTTTCGATGAATTGCAACTGACTGAATTCAAGGAATTTCTGCATTTCGGACTGACTTCGCAAGACATCAACAACACAGCCGTTCCGCTTTCGATGATGGAAGCCCACAAACTCGTGATGAAACCCGCTTTGGAAGATCTGATTGAGAAATTGGAAGACATGGCGAAAGAATGGAAAGAAATCCCGATGCTGGCTCGCACCCACGGTCAGCCAGCCAGTCCGACCCATTTAGGCAAGGAAATCTATGTCTTTGTCGAGCGTCTTAACGACCAGATGAAGATGTTGAACAGCATTCCGTTCACGGCAAAATTCGGCGGCGCCACCGGCAACATGAACGCCCACAAAGTGGCCTATCCCGACACCGACTGGCCTGCCTTTGCCAAGAAATTCGTCGAAAAGAGCTTGAAACTCAAGCGTCAGCAAACGACTACCCAAATCGAGCATTACGACAACATGGCTGCCTATTTCGATGCCATGCGCCGCATCAACACCATACTCATCGACCTCTCGCGCGATGTGTGGATGTACGTCTCGATGGAGTATTTCAAGCAGAAAATCAAGGCAGGAGAAGTCGGTTCGTCAGCCATGCCTCACAAGGTGAACCCGATTGACTTTGAAAATGCAGAAGGCAACCTCGGCATGGCCAACGCCATCTTCACCCACCTTAGCAGCAAGCTGCCTATCAGCCGCCTGCAACGCGACCTGACGGACTCGACCGTCACACGCAACATCGGTGTGCCATTGGCTCACACATTGATTGCCCTCAAGTCGCTGATGAAAGGCTTAGACAAACTGCTCCTCAACGAAGACAAGATTCGCAACGACTTGCAGCAGAACTATGCCGTCGTTGCCGAAGCCATCCAGACTGTCCTTCGCCGCGAGCAAATCGAAGGTGCCTACGAGTTACTGAAAGGCCTCACCCGCACCAACAAGCACATCGACAAGGAAAGCATTGACAATTTCATCAACGAACTGCCTGTAAGCGAAAGCATTAAGGAAGAGTTGAGAACCATCACACCGGAAAACTATACGGGATACTCATTCTAAACCAACCATTATGAAAAAGATAGCAACAATCATAATTCTCCTTTTGGGATTTGCCATCTCATACGGTCAGGAGGTTGATTCCGCAACCGACAGCATTCCGACAGACTCGACATACAATGTTGCAACTGACTTTAATCACATTATCTATTCTATGGTAAGTGACACAGCTTCAGATTTTTATTACCCAAAACTGGATAATAAAATCAAGAACAACAAGTCGGAACTCACAGTAGAGGATTGTTACTATTTATATTACGGACGACTATTCAAGAACACTCACAAAGGGCTTCCTTTTCTCGCTTCAAACGAAAGAATGGATTTTGACAAAGCAGTGGCAAAAGGCAATAAAAAGAAAATCATCAATCTTGGCGTTCAACTTCTGGAAAGCAATCCTGTAGATTTGACCGTTTTACTTCACACATGTAAATGCATGCAAGAGAACAACGACGAGAGACATGAAGAATACTCAGCCATATTCACAAAACTGCTTGATGCCATTTTCTCCGAAGGAACAGGGCAAAGTCAGGAAAACGCAATCAAAGTCATCGACCATGAAGACGAGTACATCCTTAAAGGTGTACTTGGTTTTATAGGAGGGACCGAAGGGCTTGGTTTTGACGGAGGAAAAGTTTTTTGCGTTTGGACGAAAGGAGAAAACAAAATCTATTTCGAAGAACTATTTTTCGAAGACATTGAAGGATTAAAACTAAACTAATCGCCATGCCAAAGAAATCCAACTTCAGCAGGATACTTACCTACGTCCGCCCCTATTGGCTTGACGTAGTGTTAAATCTCGTCTTCAATCTAGTGACGATTTTCTTCTCACTTTTTTCCTTTGCATTAGTCGTTCCGTTTCTCAACCTTCTGTTCCAGACCGATGCCATCGAGGCCGTTGCCAAGCCCGAATTTTCGCTCACATCCGACTATCTGTTAGATTACTTGAACTACTTCATGAGCAACCTCATCATTGAACGAGGTCACACTTACGCATTGGTTTTCATCTGTTTAGTCCTTCTAGTTGCATTTTTCTTCCGCAACTTCGGGCGTTTCTTTGCCTGCTTCTTCATGGCCAACGTGCGTGTTGGCGCAGTTCACGATTTGCGTCGCGATGTCTATAACAAGATTCTCATCCTTCCGCTGTCGTTCTACAGCAAGCAGAAAAAAGGCGACGTCATGGCACGCATCACCACTGATGTTCAGGAAGTTGAAGTGAGCATCTTGAATTACCTTGAGATGCTCATCAAAGACCCGCTTACCATCATTTTCTACTTCGCCTTCATGGTCAGCCTCAGCCCAAAACTCACACTCTTTGTGTTAGTTATCCTACCCATTGCGGGATTGCTTATCGGCAAGGTCGGCAAGATGCTGAAAAAGGAATCGAAAGAAGGACAAACCAAACTGGCTGGCATCATCTCCACCGTTGAAGAGACCATTTCAGGACTTCGTATCATCAAGGCTTTCAACGCCATACGTTATTCTGGAGAAAAGTTTGAAGAACAAAATTCAGACTACACCAAGGTGCTTCGGGGTATTCACCGCAAGCGTGACATGAGTTCACCCATGAGCGAATTCCTCTCCGCTATTGTCGTCATCATCGTGTTGTGGTTTGGCGGTCGTCTCATCCTTGCTGGTGGCAGCAACATCACCGCTGCTGACTTTGTGAGCTATGTCGTTGTCTTCTCGCAAATCATCTCCCCTGCCAAATCGTTCTCCAACGGATACTATAATGTCCAGAAAGGCATCGCCTCAGCCGAAAGAATCTTTGAAATACTTGATGCAGAAGAAGTCATCACAGAAAAGGACAACGCATTGCCAATCAAACAATTCAACGATTGTATTGAATACAAGAACGTAGTTTTCCGTTACGGCAAAGACGACGTGCTGAAAGGCATCAACCTAAAAATAGAAAAAGGAAAACTGATAGCTCTTGTTGGCGAGAGCGGAGGCGGAAAATCTACCTTAGCCGACCTTTTGCCCAGATTCTATGACGTTTGCGAAGGCAGCATCACCCTCGATGGGCACGACCTCCGCGACTATCGCATCGACAACCTCCGCGGTCTGACGGGCATTGTGACACAAGAAAGCATCCTATTCAACGACACTGTTTTCAACAACATCGCCTTCGGCATGGACAACGTTTCGCGCGAAGCCGTGATAGAAGCCGCCAAGATTGCCAATGCTCACGAGTTCATCACGAAATTGGAGAAAGGCTACGACACCATCATCGGCGACCGCGGCATGAACCTTTCGGGCGGCCAACGCCAACGCCTTAGCATCGCCCGCGCCGTGCTGAAGAACCCTCCTATCCTAATTTTGGACGAAGCTACATCATCGTTAGACACTGAATCAGAGCGACTTGTGCAAGACGCACTTTCGAAAGTCATGGAGCAACGTACCTCTATCGTTATTGCCCACCGTCTTTCGACTATTCAATATGCCGACGAAATCATCGTCCTGCAAAAAGGACAAATCATCGAGCGAGGCAAGCACGACGAACTCATCGCCAAGAGTGGCATTTACAAAAAACTCACTGATTTACAGTCATTCGGATAAGAAGAAAGCGGAATGCCACAACAGCATTCCGCTTTCATCATTTCAAAAATCCACTAGTATTTTGTAACACTTAAAAGTTCAATATAGGGTAGAGATGTTTCAGTTTG
>CALBNP010000006.1 GCA_937896505.1 uncultured Bacteroidales bacterium
TCGGCGACAACGAAATCTGCTTCAAGCGCCCGTTCAAGCGCATCACCATGATTGACTCCATTAAGGAAAAGACCGGCATCGACATCACCGGCATGGACGAAGCCCAACTGCGCGATGTGTGCAAACAGCTTGATGTTGAAGTTGACGCCTCGATGGGCAAGGGCAAACTGATTGACGAAATCTTTGGTGCCAAGTGCGAAGGCACCTATATCCAGCCTACTTTCATCACCGACTATCCTGTCGAGATGTCGCCACTCTGTAAGCGTCACCGCAACAATCCCGAACTTACCGAACGCTTCGAGCTGATGGTGAACGGCAAGGAACTGGCCAACGCCTACACCGAACTGAACGACCCAATCGACCAGCGTGCCCGTTTCGAAGAGCAGATGAAACTCTCAGAACGCGGCGACGACGAAGCCATGTTCATCGACCAAGACTTCCTCCGCGCTTTGGAATATGGTATGCCGCCAACCTCAGGAATGGGCATTGGTATCGACCGTTTCGTCATGCTGCTCACCGGCCAGACTACCATTCAGGAAGTGCTTCTCTTCCCGATGATGCGTCCTGAAAAAGTTGTGAAGAACGCCACCAAGGAAGACTTCATGGCACTCGGCATGGACGAAACATGGGCAACACTTCTTCTCACCAACGGCTACAACACCATCGACCAACTCAAAGCCGAAAAACCTTCCACCCTGCGCGAAAAGCTCAATGGACTGAGAAAGAAGAACAAACTCGACATTCCTGCCTTGCAGTTGGAAGATGTTGAGGCTTGGCTCCAATAATAGAATCAACTCACATTGAAATAGAAAAAGGCATCCGTTTGGGTGCCTTTTGTGTTTTATATAATCTTCTCGAAAGCTACCCTGTCGCCATGTTCGTAATGGATTTCGCCACAATAGGCGAAACCCATTTTCGAAAGCATGTTCAGCATATATTGGTTTTCGACATGAGTGTCAATCTTAAAGCTATGGATGCCTTTGCTCAAAGCAAAACCGATGGCGTATTGCATGATGGCCGAAGCCAATCCTTTCCTGACGAAGCTATTGCTCACGCAGATGCGATGCACCACAATATAATCGCCATCGCTCAGCCACTGGCCACCAACAAGGTTTTTGTATTCAGGCTCGCCATTGACGATGATGGCAGCATAGGCAACCACCCTTTCGCCCTGCAAAACCGCTACACCTACACCTTTATTAATATCAGCGATAATCGACTCGCGATTGGGATAGCCATTTTGCCATTGGTCGATGCCACGCGAGCCTAACGACTGTTGCGCATCACGGACAATTTCCATGATGGCATCAACATCGTCAGAAACAGCTTTCCTGAAAACGGCAGGCATCACTTCACCCTTAGTTTTTGACCAATCTGCAGCGGCTTGGTTTCCCTAATACCATTCAACTTGCACAGCTTCTTGATAGTGGTGCCATTGCGTTTGGCTATCTTGCTGAGCGTGTCGCCTTTCTTCACCCTATAATATACAGGAGAGTTAGCTGGTGCCTGTGACGACTTTTTAGCAGCTGCAACCGATTCCTTGTCAGTCTGGCCATAATGCGAGTTGATATTGGTGTAATGCTTTTTCCATGTGAAGACTTCGCTACGAAGCTTGCCATGCTCGAAATCGAAGATACGTTCGGGGTCGAAAGCCTGGCCCATGTAACGCGTCTCGAAATGGAGGTGCGGGCCCGTGCTGCGACCTGTCGAACCGCCATAGCCAATCAATTCACCCGCTCTCACCACATCGCCGCTCTTGACGAGATGTTTTGAAAGGTGGCCATAATAGGTCTCCAATCCATTAGCGTGACGGATGACGACCACGTTGCCATAGCCTCCCGTCAAGCGCGTTGGCAAAGCCACACGCACAATACCATCGAATGCGGCATAGACGGCATCGCCCGTGTTGAGGTTGATGTCAACGCCTTTGTGTGGGCGTCTTTTGCGCCACTTGAAAGTGGAAACCACTTGGCCAGGATGCGGAATGCAAAAGCCATGGATTGAATCGACAAGTTTCAAATCAACTTCGTCACGAATATCTTTAAGTGCAATGTCGCGATAGGTGTGCACACAGTCGGTATCCCAGTGGTCGCTATCGAGCGTATCAGGCAAAACTGGCATGTCCAAATCATAATATGCCCAACTGCCATTGTCAAACAAGACAATTTTGCGGAACTTGTTTGCAGTATCTAAAGTATCAAACGGCACTGGAATGTTTTCCGACTCTTCGGTAATATCATCAAATTCTTCGTCGTTTACATCACTCAAAGAGTCATTCGACATCGAGTCAGGAAAATTCAGTCCATAGACAGAATCCAAATCATTGCCATTCAGATAGATATAAACCGTATCATGAACAACGAACAGATCCTTAACCTTATGGAAGAAGTTTTGCTTATCTTGAGAAAACGAGGTCAGCGAAGCCAACAGAAGAATAACGATTGTGATATATTTTTTCATGTAAAAATTCGATATTAAAAATAAAAGTGCAAAGATAGGTAATTTTTCCTTTGATACAGAGATAAAAATGAACGTGACAATTTGTCAGTTTTTGGTTTTGGCACAAAGATTGACTAATGGAGGCCGTCGCAACAAATGCAGACTGGACATAGGCAAACAATTGCCAAACAACCAACGAAATTAAATCAACAATTAAAAATAGGAGAATCAAAACATGTCAAAAATCATCGGAATTGACTTAGGAACAACGAACTCATGTGTAGCAGTGATGGAAGGCAACGAACCTGTTGTCATCGCCAACAGCGAAGGCCACCGCACCACACCTTCAGTGGTAGCATTCACCGACAACGGCGAGCGCAAGGTAGGTGAACCAGCCAAGCGCCAAGCCATCACCAACCCACTGCGTACCATTTATTCCATCAAGCGTTTCATGGGTGAAACCTACGATAAGATGAGCGCCGAAATCCGCCGCGTGCCTTACAAGGTAGTGCAAGGTGCCAACAACACCCCTCGCATCGACATCGACGGAAAGCAATACACCCCACAGGAAATCTCAGCCATGACCCTTCAGAAGATGAAGAAGACCGCTGAAGACTACCTCGGAACCACCATCACCGAAGCCGTCATCACCGTTCCGGCTTACTTCAACGACGCTCAGCGCCAGGCCACTAAGGAAGCAGGTGAAATCGCCGGCCTGAAGGTGCGCCGTATCATCAACGAGCCTACAGCCGCAGCTCTGGCCTACGGCCTCGACAAGAAGAAAAACGATGTGAAAGTCGCTGTGTATGACCTCGGCGGCGGTACCTTCGATATCTCCATCCTCGAATTGGGCGATGGCGTGTTCGAAGTGAAATCAACCAATGGTAACACCCACCTCGGTGGCGACGACTTCGACGAAGTCATCATCAACTGGTTGGCTGAGGAATTCATGCGCGACAACAACATCGACCTCCGCAAAGACCCGATGGCACTGCAACGCCTGAAGGAAGCTGCCGAAAAAGCAAAGATTGAATTGTCGTCATCAAGCGAAACCGAAATCAACCTGCCATATATCATGCCTGTCAACGGCATCCCACAACACCTTGTCCGAACACTCAGCCGCGCCAAGTTCGAGCAACTGGCCGACAAACTCATCCACGACACCATCGAGCCTTGCCGTCAAGCACTGCAAGATGCTGGCATGAGCGTCAACGACATCGACGATGTCATCCTCGTAGGCGGTTCAACCCGTATCCCTGCCATCCAGAACATCGTCCGCGACTTCTTCAAGAAAGAGCCTTCGAAGGGCGTCAACCCTGACGAAGTGGTGGCTATCGGTGCCTCCATCCAAGGCGGTGTGCTCACCGGCGAAGTGAAAGACGTGCTGCTGCTCGACGTCACCCCACTGAGCCTCGGTATCGAGACCCTCGGCGGCGTGATGACCAAGCTCATCGAATCGAACACCACCATCCCTACCAAGAAGTCGGAAGTGTTCTCGACCGCAGCCGACAACCAGCCTTCGGTTGAAATCCACGTGCTGCAAGGCGAACGCCCAATGGCTGCCCAAAACAAGACCATCGGCCGCTTCATCCTCGACAGCATTCCTCCAGCGCCACGTGGCGTGCCTCAAATCGAAGTCACCTTCGACATCGACTCGAACGGCATCCTCAACGTCACCGCTAAGGACAAGGCTACTGGCAAGGTACAGAGTATCCGCATCGAAGCCTCATCGGGCCTCACCGATGCCGAAATCGAACGCATGAAAGCCGAAGCCCAAGCCAACGCCGACGCCGACAAGAAGGAACGCGAACGCATCGACAAGATCAACCAAGCCGACAGCGTCATCTTCCAAACAGAGAAACAGTTGAAGGAATATGGCGACAAGTTGCCAGCCGACAAGAAGAGTGAAATCGAAGCCGCTCTCGCAAAGCTGAAGACCGCTCACCAATCGCAAGACATCGCTGCCATCGACGCTGCCATGAACGAGATGAACGCCATCTGGCAAAAGGCAAGCGAAGAGATGTACAAGAACGCCGGAGCACAAGGCGGCCCACAAGGTCCTGGCTTCGACCCGAACAACATGGGCGGTGGCTTCCAAGGTGGCAATCCTAACCAAGGAAACCAACAGAACAACGGCGACGACAACGTCACCGACGCCGATTTCGAAGAAGTGAAATAGCAATAACTAACATTAAAAAAATATAATGGGTGTAAATTTACACCCATTTTTCATTTATAAACGTTTCGTCCAACAAACATCATTTACTATATTGGTTTACAACGACAAAGCAGCAGTATTCACCGAAAAATGATGAAATTTTCTCCTTAATGGTGGAATGATTCTAATAAATTGCATACTTTTGCAGTATAAAAGTCAAACATAGACATTATGAAAGCAAAATTGTTATTTCTTTTGCCATTGGTTTTTGCTATCGCTTCTTGTAGCATATATCATCCACAAGTCGTTAGTATCCCTCTTCTAAGAGAAAAAGGCGAACTACAACTGGATGCTTCAATCTCTGCAGCATCCACATTCGCCCCCATACCTTCCTCTATTGGAGTAAATGCCACAGGTTCTTATGCCATCAATAACTGGTGGGCTGTTCAAGGCTTTGCAGCGTGTGACATGAATAAGAACTTCTACCTTCAGGCTGCAACAGGTGCCTTCAAACCTTTTGAAAATTCAGTCTTGGAAGGATATATTGGATATGGGTTTGGCCACTCTAATTATGAAAATACGGTAAAAATAAATGGAGTAAATAGATATTGGTACATAAAAACTGGGAATTATAACATCTGCTTTGGACAAGTAAATTATGGTTTCACCAATCTTACCAAAGCACATATCGACCTTGGTGTCGGCGTGAAGTTAGGCGAATTTATGCCGAATATCATTTATAAGAAATATCAATATGTGAGTGACGATTTCGATTACATAAAACATGGAGAATTAATTTCGGATGAACTATATAATACTCCATTTTTCTTCGTTGAACCTCAAGTCTTCATCCGTTTGGGCAGCGAAAAAACCAAGTTTTGCATAAAGGCTGGCATGGATTTTCCGTCAGAACGAGCATCAGCCGAGGTAACTCTAATGGATCTTTTTGATGTCAGTTTGGGTGTAACATTCAAACTTTAGGCAAGTCTTACAAGGTGACAATCCTAACCAAGGAAACCAGCAGAACAACGGCGACGACAACGTCACCGACGCTGATTTCGAAGAAGTGAAATAAGGCAGATAGACAACTCTCTATCAAAAATAGATAAAAAGGTGTAGCCCAAAAGGTTACACTTTTTTATTATTTCCAACCCAAACACTTTTTTCTTCAAAAGAGCAAACATCACTGAAAAAGGATTACATTTGCAACCCAAACTAAAGTAGGGTTCAATTCTAAAATTATCGCGATATGAAAAAATTTTACTTGTTAATTACAATGGTGCTTTTCAGCTTTATCAGCATGCAAGCACAAATCGAGGCACCTGAAAGCCTCCACGTTTCACCAACAGGTTGGGCACAATGGGTAAGCAATGCAAACCCCGACCAACCTGAATACGGAGAGACATTCTCTTATCCTTTCAACATAAGCCTCAATGGCTGGACCTTGATTGATGGCAACCTTGATGGACGCAATTGGGCACTTGGCTTCGACCCGTTTGGCGGCGTAGGAGACTACTGCGCCACCTCTATTTCATCGTCCGATGGCGTGACCTCATTAGGCACCGACGACTATCTGGTTTCGCCACAAGTCTTGATTGGAAAGAAATCAGTTTTGACTTTCGAAGTCACAAGCCATTGGAGCAACCGTCGCGACCATTATGGCGTTGCCATTTCGACAGGCACCCCAAACAATCCTGACGATTTCACTGTCATCTTCGACGAGAAAGCCGCTTACGAATGGCACACCAAGACCATCGAGCTTGGCGCTTATGCAGGCCGTTATGTCTATATCGCATTCCGTCACTATGATGCCAACGGCTTCAAGATTGACCTTAGGAACGTCGAACTCGGCAATTCGGCAAAGAAAGACTTCGTCGGCTTCAACATCAAGCTCGACGATGAAATCGTAGCCCATAATGTTGCCGACTGCTACTATCAACTTGAGACAAGCAATCTCGTTGAAGGTCAAAACTATACGACATCGATTCAGACCGTCTTCGACGAAGGTGAAAGCGAATGGGTAAGCTACAATTGGGTATATTCAGCTTGCGACAACTATGAAGGTTACGAAACGGTTGAGGTTGAAGAACTTGGCAACAACGTCCTCATCACATGGGACGAAGAGGAACCGCTCGACGGCACCTATCTGTATTATGACGATGGCACCAACGAAGAAGGCCTTGGCTTGATGGCGGGCACTCCGATTTATTGGGCAATCTATATCCCCGCCGAAGACCTCGCTCCGTATGACACCTACAGAGTCACCAAGGTCGCCATGTTCGACTATGAGGCACACCGCGGCAAAGCCATGATTTATCAGGGCGACGAAACAACTCCAGAGAACCTGCTTTACACACAAGACTATACCACAACAGGTTGTGGCCAGTACATCGATATCCCATTTGAGGAATATGTCGCCATTCACAACACAAGAGGCCTTTGGTTTGTGATGGAAAGCCTGACAGGAAATTATCCCGCTCCTATCGGACCAAACACCGGAAACCAATACGGCCGCCTCTATTCGGACGACGGAACAAGCTGGTACGACCTTGCCAACAACGGCATGGACAATTCATTCAACCTGCGCGGTTACATCGAGGAAAACAACAGCGTTCTCGGAACGATGGTGTTCAAGAATGAAGTTTGCCTCACGCCAAAACCAATTCACGGCAACGCATTCATCGATTCAAATGCAAAAGATCTATACAACTATTGCATCAGAAAAGTCTATGCTTTTGACGTAAACAACCCTGATAGATTCGCCATGTCGTGCCCAACATGCGCCACAATCGAAGACGTTGTTGAAGTGGCCGGCAACACCATAAGCGTTTATCCAAACCCAGCTTCAGAAATCATCACCATCGAAGGTGTTGAAGCTGAAAGCATCATGGTTTACAACGTTTTCGGCCAGCTCGTCGAGACACTTGAATCAACGCAATTTGTTGACGTGAAGAACTACGCATCAGGCATTTATACGATGGTGGTCAACGGAAACGAAAAGATTAGATTTGTGGTCAAATAAATAAAAGCCTAACATAGGAAGCGCAAATCGACTTCGGTTTGCGCTTTTTTTGTGCCCAAAGTTGAAATTTCCAGATTTCGGAAGTATATATATCATGAACGCCAAAAACGAAGCATAGAAAATTAACGTATATTTGCCGTGACAACAAACAACTCAAAAACAATATGAAAATACTTCACACCAGCGACTTACACATCGGGAAGCGAGTCAACGAATACGCTTTACTCGAAGAACAAGAGTTCGTTCTGAAACAAATCATCGACATTGCCCAAAGCGAAAAGCCTGAGGTCATCATCCTTGCAGGCGACATCTACGACAAAAGCATTCCATCGGCTGAAGCCGTAAGCCTGTTCGACGACTTCCTGGTCAATCTTGCCAAGCTCGGCAAAGACATCTTCATCATCAGCGGCAACCACGACTCGGCCGAGCGCATCGCATTTGCATCGCGCATCATGGAAGCCAGCAAAATACACCTTTCGCCCGTCTTTAACGGCAAAATCGCTCCCATCATCTTGAACGACGGCGAAACAGAACTGGCCGTTTACATGCTTCCTTTCATCAAGCCAGCCATCGAGCAGCATTTTGCCGACGAAGGGACCGAAATCAAGACCTACGACGAAGCCATGCGATACGTCATCAGCCAAATGGGCATCGACAAGACGCGCCGCAATGTTCTCGTCACCCACCAGTTCATCACCAACGCCGAACGCACCGAGTCGGAAGACGTCATGGTTGGCGGTTTGGACAACATCGACGCTTCGGCCTTCGACGGCTTCGACTATGTCGCCTTGGGCCACCTTCACCGTCCGCAGTCATGCGGGAAAGAAACGATTCGCTACAGCGGCTCTCCACTGAAATACTCCTTCTCCGAAGTCAACGACAAGAAATCAGTCACCATCATCGAAATCAAGGGAAATGATTCACCAAGCATTACCCCAAAGCCTCTGACCCCACTTCACGAATGGTTCGACTTGCGAGGTACCTACGACGAACTCACAGCAAAGACATTCTACGACGGAAAAGGCTACCAAGAAGCCTTCGTCCGCATCACCCTCACCGACGAAGACGACATCCCCGATGGCATGCGCAAACTCAAAAGCATCTACCATCGCCTCATGGAGCTGCGTTACGACAACAAACGTACACGCGCTGGCATGACATCAATCGGCAAACCCATGGATGTAGAAGCACTGCAACCCGACAAGCTTTTCGGCGACCTCTTCGAAAAGCAAAACGGACAAGCATTGAGCGAAGAACAAAAACGATACATGAACGAAACCATCGAAACCATTTTCAACAAAAACTAAATACCATGAGACCACACAAACTGACCATCTCGGCCTTCGGGCCCTACGCAGGAAACGTCGAAGTCGATTTCGATAAATTAGGAAACAACGGACTCTTCCTCATCACCGGCGACACAGGAGCAGGCAAGACCACCATCTTCGATGCCATCACCTTTGCCCTCTTCGGCGAAGCCAGCGGCAACGCACGCGACGACTCGATGTTCCGCTCGACATACGCCAAACCCGAAACCCCAACCTTCGTTGAACTCGAATTCGAATATGCTGGCAAGCAATACAAAGTGAAGCGCTCGCCCAAGCAGCTTCGTCCCAAAGACCGTGGAATAGGACTGACAGAAAAGAAAGCTGAAGCCGAACTGCAAATCGGCAGCGGAGTCCCTATCACCGATATCAAGCAAGTCAATGCCAAACTCAATGAAATTCTCGGTGTTGATTTCTCGCAATACTCACAAATCGCCATGATTGCCCAAGGCCAGTTCCGCGAATTGCTTCTTGCCGACACCAAGAAACGCGCCGAGATTTTCCGCAACATCTTCAAGACCAGCGGTTATCTCGATTTGCAGAAAAAACTGCAAGAAAATGCCAACGAGGTTTATGGCAAGGTTCAAGACCTCAGGAAAAGCGCTGCCCAATATGTAAATGGAGCAGTCTGCCACGAAACCAATCCTCATTTTGCTGATTTGTTGGCAGCCAAGGAAAACTTCAAGAAAGGAGAATTGTCCATCGACGAACTCACCAATCTCATCAACGCCATTCACGATGAAGATGTTGCGAACAAAGAGGAATTGACCACCGAGAGCCAGAAGCTCCAAGAGCAGATTGACGCACTGAAAAAGCAACTCGACGAAATCAAGGCATATCAAACCAACAAGAAAAAACATGACGATACCGTTGCTGAACGAAACCGCCAAGAGAAAGAAGTCAAGCCAATTCTTGACAAAAAACTCAACGAAGAAAAGGGACACCAACCCGAGATTGATGCGTTGAACAAGGAAATTCCACAAATGGAATTGCTGATGCCTAATTACAAACGACTTACAGAGTGTGTCAAAAAGATTGAAACCAACAAAAAAGATAGTGAACGCAACGACCAAGACTATGAAAAAGTGATGACTGAATCCGATAAGCTCGACAAAACCATCAAGAAAAAAGAAGAAGAGCTGAAAAACATCCAAGATCCGACGGCAGACATCACTAGTAAGACCGAACACCGCCAAAAGCTAAAAAACGATGACGCAAAGGACATCGACTCATTGGATAAAGACATTATTGGATACAACACTGAAAAGGGAAAACTGCCCTCATTGGAGGATGCTGTCAGAAAGACTTCTGCCGATTACCAAAAGGCACGCGACGAATACAGCAACGATTTCCAACTATTCATTGCCGAACAAGCTGGCATCATCGCCGAAAACCTGATGGATGGTACTCCGTGCCCAGTGTGCGGTTCCATCCACCACCCTACTCTTGCATCTAAATCGGCCAAAGCCCCGACCCAAGCCCAACTCAATCAGCTCAAAAAGAAAGAAGACGAACTACTTAAAGATGCCAACGAAGCTGTCCAACGACTCGGCAACAAAAAAACCGAACTTGACACGACCTTAAAGAACTTGCAGCCACGCATCAGTCAAATTCTAGGTGAATGCATGATTGACGAGGTTCCACAGAAAATCGAAGCTCGTAAAACCGAAATCCGAAATGAATACAACCAATTGGGAAACGAGCTTGAAAAACTCAACGCCATCAAGCAACGCAAAGAACAATTAGAAAGAGATCTGCCTACCGACAGGACAAAACTTGACGAACTAAAAGAAAGCATTTCGAAGTGCAATTCGGAAAAATCACGCCTGATAGCTGAAAGAGAAGGTATTGAAAACCAATTGACCACTATTAAGGAATCACTTGCATTCTCCTCTGAAATCGAAGCCGCCAAAGCCCTTGATGACAAGAAAAACAAGAAAAAACAATTGGAAAACGCACTTGCCAAAGCAAATGATGCCATCCAACAATACAACACTAATTTAGCCTCACTCGACGGCCAAATCAAGCAACTAGCTGAACTCGTCAAAGAAGAACCAAAGATTGACGAAACGGCGACCACCCAGCTGATGGCCGAAGCCGAAACAGCCAAACGAGAGAAAGATACTGTCATCCAAAAACTCAGCACCAACATCACCATCAATCACGACATCCTTGATAAAGTGGCTACGACAACAGGCAAGTTGTCGGTGCTCGAAAAAGAGTATCAAATGAAAAAGACACTCTCCGACACTGCCAATGGCCAACTCGCCGGCAAAGAACGCATCAGCCTTGAGACTTACGTCCAGACCGCCTATTTCGACCGCATCATCCAGCGAGCCAACACAAGACTCCTGGTCATGTCGAACGGACAATATGAATTAAGGCGACGCAAGACCTTCAGCGGAGGTGCACAAACCGGTCTCGAACTCAATGTCCTCGACCACTATAATGGCACCGAGCGCAACGTTCGCTCGCTCTCGGGCGGCGAATCGTTCAAGGCTTCACTCTCGTTGGCACTCGGACTGTCGGACGAGATACAGTCATCAGCCGGTGGCATCCAACTCGACACCATGTTCATCGACGAAGGCTTCGGCTCACTCGACGAGAACTCGCTCCAGCAAGCCCTCAAAGTGCTCAACGAACTCACCACAGGCGACCGCCTCATCGGCATCATCTCACACGTCGCCGAACTGAAGCAAATCGAAAAGCAGATCCTTGTCGAAAAAGACGACAAGAACTACAGCACAATCAAGACGATTGCATAACTAAACGAAGAAAGGTGCGTTGCCGCACCTTTCTTCATCTCTTATTCTTTCTGGTTCCGTTCCTTCACGATTTCCTCCTGCTTGTCCTTAGGAGTTGGCGCGTATTGGTAGAACTCCATCGAATAGTTGGCTCGACCTGACGAGAGGTTACGCAACGCGGTGGCATAGCCGAACATCTCCATCAGCGGGACGAAGGCATCCAACTTCTGTGAGCCCTTACGGAAACGACGCATGGCCTCGATACGGCCACGACGTTTGTTGACATCGCCCGTCACATTGCCGATGTAATCGTCAGGCGTATTGATTTCCACCTTCATCATCGGTTCAAGCAACACTGGGCTTGCCTTCATGAAAGCCTGCTTGAAGCACATCTGTGCGCAAAGCTGGAAGGCCATGTCGCTCGAATCGACAGGGTGCGAACTGCCATCCACAAGGACACACTTCACATCCACGACAGGATAGCCAGCAAATGGACCTTTGTTCATGGCCGCTGTCAGACCCTTCTGCACCGATGGGATGAATTCCTTCGGGATGACACCACCCTTGGTGATATCGACAAACTCGAAGCCCTTGCCAGGATTAGGCTCGAAGCGGATGACGGTGTGGGCAAACTGGCCCTTACCACCAGTCTGTTTCACGAAGCGATAGTCGCATTCGAATGGCGCTGTGATGGTCTCGCGGAACGACACCGAAGGCGCTCCAACAGTAACCGGCACCTTGAACTCTTCCTTCAGGCGATCAACGATGATTTCAAGATGCAACTCACCCATACCAGCGATGATGGTCTCTTCCGTTTCCTCATCGAAGTGGGCACGGAACGATGGGTCTTCGTTGCAGAGTTTAGCCAAAGCCTCACCTAACTTGTTGCGGTTCTTCTTGTCCTCAAGGTTCACCTTCATTTCGATGACCGCAGGAGGGATATGGATGTTCTCAAGCATGATAGGAGCCTTTTCGTCGCACAAGGTATCGCCCGTGCGGGTATATTTCATACCCACGAGAGCCACGATTTCGCCCGTTCCGGCTTCGGTGATTTCCTCGCGTTCCTTGGCCTTGATGCGGAAAATACGTCCAACGCGCTCACTCTTGCCTTTGTTAGTATTATAAACGCTCATGCCGCTCGTCAGCTTGCCGCTGAAAATGCGGATGAAGGTCTGCTGGCCAACATACGGGTCGTTGATGAGCTTGAACGCCAAAGCCGAGAAAGGCTCGTTATCGGAAGGATTGCGCTGGATGGTCTTCTCTTCGTTTTCAGGGTCGTGGGCGATGACGGCACCCAAGTCCTTTGGCGAAGGCAGATAATCGACGATGGCATCCAAAAGCAGCTGGATACCTTTATTCTTATAGGCCGAACCACACAAGACAGGAACCATCATCAACTTGATGGTTGCATTGCGGATGGCCGACTTGAGCAAGTCGAGCGGTATCTCCTTGTCTTCGAGATAAAGTTCAGCCACCTCATCGTCCACGTCAGCCACCTTCTCGATAAGGTTGTGACGGGCGGCTTCGGCCTGTTCCTTCATGTTTTCCGGAATCGGTCCAACGATACGTTCCTTCTCCTTGAAAATGACCGAATTCATGTTGACAAGGTCGATCATGCCTTCAAACGAAGCTTCAGAACCGATTGGCAGATGAAGAGCTACGGCATTGGCACCCAGATATTTGACCATTTGATTGATCACTTCATTGAAATCGGCACCCGTGCGGTCCATCTTGTTGACGAAGGCGATACGAGGCACACGATATTTGTCGGCTTGGTTCCAAACCGTCTCGCTCTGCGGTTGCACGCCACCCACGGCGCAGAACACGGCCACCATGCCATCGATGACACGCAACGAGCGTTCCACCTCGACGGTGAAATCGACGTGACCGGGAGTATCAATCAAGTTGATTTGATGGTCGTTCCAATGGGCTGTGATGGCAGCAGATGCAATGGTGATGCCACGCTCCTGTTCCTGCTTCATGAAGTCCATCGTGGCTTGTCCGTCATGTGTTTCACCAACTTTTCGGTTCACGCCCGTGAAGAAAAGGATGCGTTCCGAGCAAGTGGTCTTTCCAGCATCGATATGCGCTGCGATACCGATGTTTCTCAATTTCGATATATTCTGACTCATTGTATAAAATTAATTTTCGGAAACGATTCTGGGTTCCATTCCATGCGAGCCCCTTACATATCATTCATGTTTTCCGATTATTTGCGGCTGCAAAATTACAAAAAAAGCAAAGACAGCTAACGGCTAAACTTTTTCCATATATAACTATAATGTTTTCAATAATTTAATCAAATCTGCCCATCACAGAAGACGCCTTCAACGGGTGGCAATGCGTAACGGATGAAGAATCCTATTTATTCTTCGTTTTTCCGAATTCTCAGTTCATGATCAAACAGTTCCTTATCAACACGTTGCTCAAAAGCCTCCAGTCTTGTGTTAATGGCGTATCCCCGCAAGAGATAATCCTTCAAGATCTGATTTGCCCAGATACGGAATTGAGTACCACGGTTCGACTTGACCCGATAACCGACGGAAATGATCACATCCAAACTGAATAACTTTATTGGCTTGTCTGAATTTGCAATGTGCAAAAATTGCACATTCCTTCCTCGTCTAATTCTTTTTCCTTAAACACATTGTTAATATGTTTAGTAATGACAGACCTATCTCTTTGAAACAGTTCCGACATCTGGCTTTGTGTCAGCCATACCGAATCATTCTCGACACGCACTTCCAGATTCAGCATATCATTCGGCTGATAAACAATGATTCCACTTTTCTGTTCCATATCAATTTCCCCAGCTTTCCCTATCAAGACTCCTATAGTTAATGGCTTCAGCAAGATGCCCAGGCTGGATGTTCTCGCTGCCGTCGAGGTCGGCAATGGTTCGCGAGACCTTCAAGATGCGGTCGAAGGCACGAGCCGAAAGGCCAAGTCGGTTCATCGCATTCTTCAGCATGGACTGACAGGCATCATCCAAGTCGCAGTATTTGGCGATGAGCTGCGAACTCATCTGCGCATTGGCATGGATGCTGGGAAAGTCTTTGTAGCGTTCCTCCTGAATCTTACGTGCAGCTATGACACGCTTCCGTACCTCCGCACTCGACTCGCCACGATGCTTGTCCGACAAATCGTTGTAAGCCACAGGGACGACCTCGACATGCAAATCGATACGATCCATCAAAGGGCCTGAGATACGGTTCAGATACTTCTGCACTGCACCCGGAGGACATGTGCATTGGCGATCTGGGTGGTTGTAATAGCCACATGGACAAGGATTCATGGCGGCCACAAGCATGAAATTGGCAGGGAAATCAAGAGAGACCTTAGCGCGCGAAATGGTCACGATCCTGTCCTCCATCGGCTGCCTCATGACCTCAAGGACTTGTCGTTTGAATTCGGGGAGCTCGTCAAGAAAGAGCACACCATTATGAGCCAACGAGATTTCGCCAGGCTGGGGATAAGTCCCGCCTCCAACAAGGCCAGCATCAGAGATAGTATGATGAGGGCTACGGAACGGGCGCGTGCGCAACAACGAAGAGTTTCCACCCATCAAGCCAGCCACAGAGTGGATTTTGGTGGTTTCGAGCGACTCAGCCAAGGTGAGCGGAGGCAAAATAGAAGGCATACGCTTGGCAAGCATCGTCTTGCCGCTTCCGGGAGGACCTATGAGAATGACATTGTGTCCGCCAGCAGCCGCAATCTCCAAAGCTCTCTTGATGTTTTCCTGCCCTTTCACATCGCTGAAGTCAAAACCGCAAATATCATCAATATCGGAAGTAAGCGTTTCTGTCTCAACAGGTTGGATACTACCATTACCATTCAAGATGTCAATCACTTCCGATATGTTTTCGACACCATAAACATCCAAGCCTTCAACCACGGCGGCTTCACGCGCGTTCGCTTTGGGCACAATCAAGCCTTTGAAACCTTCTTGCTGCGCCTTTATGGCTATCGGCAAGGTGCCTTTTATCGGATTGACCGTCCCATCCAGCGACAGCTCGCCCATAATGATAAAATCACCAATACGCTCAGCACCAATCTGTTCCGATGCGGCCATAATGCCGATGGCAATGGGGAGGTCGTAGGCCGAGCCTTCCTTTCGGATATCGGCAGGAGCCATATTAATGATGATTTTCCGGTGAGGGAAAGCGTAGCCAATGTTCGTCAAGGCAGCCTCGATGCGCTGTTGACTTTCTTTCACTGCATTGTCGGGCAATCCGACCAAAAAATACTGAATGCCTTTCTCGACGTTCACTTCAATCGTAACCAGAATGGCATCGATGCCATATAAGGCACATCCAAAAGTCTTTACTAACATATTGCGTGTTTTTTTATTGATTTTCTTAAAAACTATCCCTCTATGGGAATTTTTACTTATTTTTGCCATCAGATTCCCTAACAGACGGATATGGAAAGAAATTGGGTCTCTCCAGAAGTGACGCTTGTTGGGGAGTTATCGTTTTATTCCGGAAAATTCCCTTCTCTTTGCTTGTCATCTTACCTGCCTTGCTAAAGACTGTTGAAATTGAATTTACCTCAAGATTTTTCCCCATGTTTTTCACATCTACTCCCGCCACAACGAATCCGTTTTCATACTCAATTACGGTATATATCCTATAGCCCTTAAGAATTGCTGAATTTTCGTCGTAATACTCAGTAATAGCAAAAGGGGCGACAATTGCTTCCGGCAATTGCAGCCAAACATCCTCACTTAACCTATGGGCTTTATCTTTTCCGATATGTTTCGATATCGTTCCATAAGAAATGGTAAACTTATCACCACGCAATCCCAACTCTTTCATGTAATACGGTGTTTCCGCCACCTCAAAAAAGTGTTGTTTATATTGCTTTGAAGCAAACTCTTTACCTCTTTCATAAATAACCCTTACCGCTTCAATGAATGAATTATCCATAATAATCAACTATTAGTTCCACTTGTTTTCTCACTGCAAAGAAAAAACAACCGTCAAGAACTATCCGTTGATTAAACGTTTGTAATCGACTGTAAGCGTTTGTTGTCGTTTGCTGTCGGATATATCACTGAAAAACAATGACTAATAAAAACACAACAAACCATGAACTTTGAACAATTTATGTCAAAGTCCAATTCTAGACTATAAAACCTAAACTTAAGACCTCACTTCCGAGGCTTATAGCCTGAATCCTGAAAAATACCTTGAAAGTCGGGATTTTCGATGAGTTGGTTCAAACTCAAATCATGGGAAGCCATATAGGAACGGATGATTTTCAGCCCGAAATACTCTCCCAAACGCGCTGGCGAATCGTTGCCATAAGCTTGCGTGAACGGTCCATCGCCAAAAAACATCAGATAACTGTCTAACGATGTTTCGTAAAGGAGCCTTTGGCCAACGATATCGGCCCAAACAGTGCCTTCGTTTCCATTGAACCATTCCAATTGTTCGGGCGACCATGACATCAAGACATCATCAGCCATTTTCGGGCACATCGCCTCAATGAAAAAGTCCAAACGTCCGGAATAAATCATCTCGTTCAACACATCACCTTGCTTGCGCCATTGGTAGAGATAAGTCATATAAAGTTGCTTAGCCACATCGCGGGCAAGTGTCGCCAAGCGAGTGCAAGGCTGCATGTATTTCGGCATACCGATTTGGTCATAAACCTCATCACCATCAAGATACCAATCCAAGGAAATGACCAGACTGTTGTCGATAATCTGCACAGCCGGCTCATCGGCGTTGATGCCCGTTACACAAGTATAGACCTTTTCTGGCAGCTGTATTTCAGGATAATAATAATGGAAATGCGCCAAAACATCTTCCACCATCGGTTTCACTTCATCGAGATTTGGGAAGGCTTGTTTCACCTTCTCATAAATGGCAACGGAAAACGGATCGGTGGCAAAATCCTTCAGATACTGAATGGCATTCGGATCGGTAAGGTCGCCACCAAGAAACACTTGATATTGGTCTTGAATCGCCATCAAAGCGGACTGGAAATTGGCCGTATCCAAACTAAAGAGCACATCCTCATAACGTTCGAAAGCGATGCTCACAGGTTCAAACTTCACGTCAAGCTTCGATTTGTAATCATTATCATTTCTGGCACAATCCGCCATCAGCAAACAAAGTGAAAAGAGGACTATTGGCTTTACTAACTTTTTCATTTCCAAACATTTTATAGGTTCTCACTAATCCATTCATAAAACATCTGATAAACTGCTTTTGTGGCTTGGTTAATGACACTCTCACGGTCACCATCGAAATAGCAGCATTGCGAAATCACACCTTGTGGCGTTGCCAAGGCCATGCAGACAGTGCCGACGGGCGTTTTCTCTGTTCCGCCACTCGGTCCCGCAACACCCGTAGTAGCCAAGCCGAAATCAGCCTCCATCAACCGACGCACACCTTGAGCCATACTTTCGGCCACCTCGCGACTCACAACGCCGAATTGTCCGATTAAAGCGGCAGGCACACCAATCACTTTGGTCTTCGTAGGCGTGGCATAGGTTACGGCAGCACCTCGAAACACTTCGGAACTACCCGGAATCAAAGTGATTAAATGGGCAATATTGCCTCCCGTACAACTCTCGGCCGAGGCGAAAGTCATACCTTTATTAATTAATAGGTCAAAGACGGCCTTCTCGATGCGGTTTTCCATTGCAATGTAGATTAATCTCTGCAAAGATACGCGATTTCGATGAAAAACGTATTTTTGCACTTCGAAAAATCAAAAAATATGAATAGCGCAATACCCGAATCACAACTGATACTAAACAGCGAAGGAGCCATCTATCACCTCAACCTACGTCCCGACGACATAGCCGACGACATTCTTTTGGTTGGCGATCCAGGCCGTGTTGAAACGGTAGCCGAATTCTTCGATGAAATCGAAATAAAAAGGCAGAACCGAGAACTCGTAACCGTCACAGGACGATATAAAGGGAAGAGAATCACTGTCTTGTCAACCGGCATGGGCACCGACAACCTCGACATCGTCATCAACGAACTGGATGCCTTGGCCAACATCGACTTTGCGACACGAAAGCCTAAAGAAACGCATCGGTCGCTCAACCTCATCCGCCTCGGAACTTCAGGCGCCTTGCAAGCCGACATCCCTGTCGAATATAGTTATGTAGCCACACGATATGCGCTCGGCTTTGATGGACTTCTTTACTTTTATGCCCAAAACCGCGAAGTGAACGAAACAGCCATCCGCGATGCCTTCATCGAATATATGAATTATCCAACCGACCTACCCAAGCCATACGTAGTGGAAGGCTCAAAAGAATTGCTTGACAGAGTTGGACAAGGTTATTTGCAAGGCATAACAGCCACTGCATCAGGTTTCTATGGACCACAAGGACGCTCATTACGTTTGCCATTGGCCTATCCCGAAAACAACAAAAAGATTGAAGGTTTCCGCTATGGCGAATGGCGCATCTGCAATTTCGAGATGGAATCGTCAGCGCTATATGGACTTGGAAAAATGTTGGGGCATAACTGCCTGACCATTTGCGCCGTGATTGCCAATCGCGTATCAGAAAAATTTGCAAGCGATTATCACCCTTACGTTAAAAAACTTGTTTTAAACACCTTAGAGCGGATAGCAGCAAAATAGTTTTGGGTAAATTTCAAAATATTTCTTAAAAAAACAAAATTTTAGGTTGTCATAACCTAAAAAGTTGTATTTTTGCGACTCATTTTATGCAAATAAATTAGAAATCAAATAATCAATCAAATGAAAAAAGCAATTGTTACTTTATGTGCAATCCTCGCAGTATCAACATCATTGATGGCTGCAGGACATGTAGATTCGGTTCGTTATCTGACCACAAAAGCTGGCCAGAATTGGTTCATCACTGCAAATGGAACGATGAACTGGTGGCAGGGTTCCGATAGAAACCCGGCAGGAAATTACAGCAAAATTCATTGGGATAGGATGGCATTTGGTGGAAGCCTCGCCGTTGGCAAGTGGCTTAACCACAAAGCTGGCGTAAGAGTTTCTTACGACATTAATGGATTGAATAGTTATATTAATGGCCGTCACATCAACTACCAGGAAATCCAATTCCTTTATACTGACGGAAAAACTGATGAAAATGGATATTGCCACACTCATGCTGTGTATCACAATCTGCATGGTGATTTCCTCTTCAGTCCTGTCGATTTCTTCCAAGGTTATTACAATCCAAAGAGAATCTGGACTCCAGTCATTTCATTAGGCATGGGCGTTGCTTGTGTTTCGGGACATGTATTTGTTACCCAAAGCCTAGTCAACCACGAAAAACGCAATTTCGAATATTCCACCTATGTCGGTTTACTGAATAGATTCAGACTTAATGACTATCTGGATTTGAACTTAGATTTCAACTGGACAACACAAAAATGGAGCATCGATTCATGGTGCGAGGAATATGGCTATAATGATGGCAAATCTCCAAGACCAAGAGTGATGGACTTCAACTATCAAGCTGCTCTCGGTCTCACTTGGTACATTGGTGGTCGTATCTACGAACTGCCTTACAACTACGAAAAGGAAATGAAGGAAATGAGCGAACGTATCAAGAATCTTGAAGATGAACTTGCAGCTGTTCCAGTTCCTGTTCCTGTTGCTCCTGCTGATACCGTTTTCATCAATGTCAACGAAATCGAAGCCATCAGCTATCCATTCTCCATCTTCTTCAACCTCGATTCATACGAACTCATGTCGAAGAGAGACCTCATCAACTTGCGCGAACTTGCAACAGTTGCTAAGGAACAAGGCTTCAAACTCCGTCTGAGAGGTTCTGCCGACAGCGCTACCGCTACTCCTGCATACAACCAAAGACTTTCAGAAAACCGTTGCAGAAAGATTCAAGACGAACTTATCAAGTTAGGATTTCCAGAGAGCGACATCGTTCTTGAACCAGTTGGTGGCGTTAAGGAACTCGACCCAACAGAATTCGACCGTCGCGTGCTTATCGACGTTATCAAATATAACGACAAGAAATAAGTTAGCTTAACGAATACAATTAAAAAGCCTGGCTTAGGTCAGGCTTTTTTTATGCCTCGTCAGTAAGAATTTGACGAAGAAACCTAAGTGTCAGTTTTGATTTTTCAAAAAAAGCCTATGTCATACCGACAAAGGAGTGTATCTATAGGCTTTTTTTGAGTGAAACAAATAACAATAGATTTCTTCCCTATGGTCGAAATGACATAGTTATTTGTTTCAACTAAATCAAAACAGACACTAATTTTGAAAATAATTCTTACCTTTGCCCAAACTTAAAAAGAGATTCATCATTAAAACAAATCAAAAATGAAAAAGACATTTATCCTTCTTGCCGCCCTCATCGTCTTGAGTGGTAGCGCATTCGCTCAAAATCTCGATTTCTGCATTGGTCCAAAAGTGGGTTACCAGACTGCAAATCTTTCCTATCACAAAGCCGACATTAAAGCTGGCTTTGCCGAGCATTTCACCATTGGCGTCTTCGGTCGCGTAGAAATCGGCAACCTATACGTCCAACCTGAAATCCTTTGGTTTAAGACAGCTGATGCTTTCGACATGTCAATTGACACTACCCATGCCGCTATTGCTGGTTTAGAATACCCGAACAGCGGTCGCTTCACCATGACAAGAAATGCCATGAACATTCAAGTTCCCGTTCTCGTCGGCTACAAGTACAACCTCTTAGACAAATTAGCTCTTCGCGCTCAAGTCGGACCTACAGCCAATTTCATCATTCCCGCCAAGACCGTTGTTGATAAGACTATTGGAGAACCAAATGAATTACCAGAAGGCCTCGAAGATACTGAATTCGACACTAAATCTATTGCATGGGGTTTCCAGATGGGACTCGGTGTTGACTTCCTGAATTTCACTCTCGACATTAACTATAATCTTGGCATTTCAAAAGTATTTGGTGCCAGTATTATTAATAATACCGAATGGGGTCAATACATCAACACTGACAACATCGATCAAACAAAACAAAACCTATTCATGGTTACCGTTGGCTATAAGTTCTTATAATATTACACATTGATAACGAAAAAGGTCAGGGCTAAACAGTCCTGACCTTTTAGTTTATCTGAAAATCAAAGATTTACTCCTCTTTCCGCAAAGGAGAAACAATTTTTCCACAGAGAAACTCGCGATTTAAGCGCGCAATGTTCGACACAGAAATATGTTTCGGACAAACCGCCTGACAAGCGTAGGTGTTAGAGCAATTGCCAAAGCCCAATTCATCCATTTTGGCCACCATTGCCTGGGCACGATGAGCCGCTTCGACCTTTCCTTGCGGCAACAAGGCAAACTGCGAAACCTTGGCCGCCACAAAAAGCATGGCACTTGAATTCTTGCATGCCGCCACACAAGCGCCACAACCAATGCAGGCAGCGGCATCCATGGCGCGGTCGGCATCAGCCTTGGGGACCGGAATGGCATTGCCATCGGGCACGCCGCCCGTGTGGCACGACACATAACCTCCCGCCTGGATAATCTTATCGAAAGCCGAACGATCGACAGTCAAATCCTTGATGACGGGAAATGCGCGCGAACGGAAAGGCTCAACCGTGATGGTTTCGCCATCCTTAAACTTATGCATATACAGTTGGCAAGTCGTCGTTCCCTCCCCTTTTCCATGAGGGCGGCCATTGATGAAAAGGCTGCAAGCGCCACAAATGCCTTCGCGGCAATCGTGGTCGAAATAAACAGGTTCCTCGCCTTTCAGAACCAATTGTTCGTTCAGAATATCAAGCATTTCCAGGAACGAAGCATCGGGCGAAATGTCGCTCACCTTGTAGTCAACGAAATGCCCCTTCGCCGTGCGGTTGGCTTGACGCCATATTTTCAGTGTGAAATTCATTTTCTAGATTTATTTATAGTTTCTCTGCTTCACTTCAACAAACTCAAAATCAAGTTGTTCCTTGTGAAGTTCAGGTATTGATTCACTGCCTTTGTATTCGTAGGCCGCCACGAAATTAAAATTCTGGTCGTCGCGTTGCGCTTCGCCTTCAGCGGTCTGATGCTCAACACGGAAATGGCCGCCACACGACTCCTCGCGCTGCAAGGCATCGCGGGCAATCAGTTCGCCCAATTCAAGGTAATCGGCTACGCGAAGAGCCTTTTCAAGTTCGGAATTCATGCCTATTGCGCTGCCCGAGACCTTCACGTTTTTCCAAAACTCCTTCCTCAAATCCGAAATCAACTTGATGGCTTTCTCCAAACCAGCCTTTTCGCGCGCCATGCCGACATATTCCCACATGATTTTGCCCAGACGACGATGGAACGAATCGACGGTTTCAGTGCCTTTCACATTCAAAAGTTTTTCGATTTGTGCGCGGACATTCTGTTCAGCCTGCTCAAATTCAGCACTTTCGATGCTAATGCGAGGCGTTTGTATCTGGTCGGCCAGATAATTCTGCAAGGTATAAGGCAACACGAAATAACCGTCAGAAAGTCCCTGCATCAAAGCCGAAGCGCCCAAACGGTTGGCACCATGATCGCTGAAATTGGCTTCGCCCGCAACGAACAGGCCCTTCACCGTTGACTGCAACTCGTAATCGACCCAAAGGCCGCCCATCGTATAGTGAACAGCCGGGAAAATCATCATCGGGGTCTCGTATGGATTTTCATTCACGATTTCCTCATACATGTCGAACAGGTTGCCATAACGAGCCTTTACCACGTTCTTTCCCAAGCGGTTAATGGCTTCGGAGAAATCGAGATAAACCGCCAAACCGGTTTTGTTCACGCCGAAACCGGCATCGCAACGCTCTTTTGCAGCACGCGAAGCCACGTCGCGCGGAACGAGATTGCCGAAACTCGGATAACGGCGCTCCAGATAATAATCGCGGTCCTCTTCGGGAATATCTATGGGGCGCAATTCGCCTTTTCGGATTTTCTCGACATCCTCTTTCTTTTTCGGCACCCAAATGCGGCCATCGTTGCGCAGGCTTTCGCTCATCAGCGTCAATTTCGACTGATAGTCGCCGTGAACCGGAATACAAGTCGGATGGATTTGCGTGTAGCAAGGATTTGCAAAATAAGCACCTCTTTTATAACAACGCCAAGCGGCAGAACCATTCGATGCCATCGCATTGGTACTCAAGAAGAAGACATTGCCATAACCGCCCGTTGCCAAAACCACGGCATGAGCCGAATAACGCTCAATGTCGCCTGTTTCCAAATTGCGGACGATAACGCCACGCGCGCGGTCATCGACGATGACCAAATCGAGCATTTCGCGACGGGTATATAATTTCACTGTTCCTTTGTTCACCTCTTTGCTCAAGGCACCGTAAGCACCCAACAACAACTGCTGGCCCGTCTGGCCTTTGGCATAAAACGTTCTCGAAACTTGCGCTCCACCAAAAGAACGGTTGGCCAACATGCCGGCATAATCGCGGGCAAAAGGCACGCCTTGCGCTACACATTGGTCAATGATATTGTTGCTGACTTCCGCCAGACGATAGACATTCGCTTCGCGGGCGCGGTAATCGCCGCCTTTAATGGTATCGACAAAAAGACGCTGGATGCTGTCTCCGTCATTCGGATAGTTTTTCGCCGCATTGATACCGCCTTGAGCCGCAATGCTATGCGCACGACGCGGACTGTCCTGTATGCAGAAAATCTTGACGTTGAAACCCAGCTCGCCCAGACTTGCTGCTGCCGAAGCACCAGCTAAGCCTGTACCGACCACAATGATGTCGAGTTTGCGCTTGTTGGCAGGATTCACCAGTTTTTGGGAAGCCTTGTAATTCGTCCATTTTTCGGCCAATGGGCCATTCGGTATTTTCGGATCAAGATTCATGGAATGTCGGTTTTAATTTGTTGATTATATTGGTGATGGGTTAATGGTGATGGGCTGGTGGTTATCGGTTTTATTTCCATGGATTGATGAGCCAATAATAGATTACTACCGAAACAAACAGCAGGACAATGAGCGTAGCGACCACATAGCCAATGACTTGCCATGCTTTTTTCCAATGTTCGCTGTTCCAGCCCACCGACTGCAACATGCTCCAAACGCCATGCGAAAGATGAAGCCAAAGCACAACAAACCAAGCCAAATAACAAATACTGAAATAGTTGTGCGAAAAGAGGAATTGTATCTGTTCGATGCCATTAATAGGTTCACGGCCAACGAGTTCGGCAAACTGCATCTTATACCAAAAGTCGAAAAGGTGCAAAGCCAAACCTAACAATATCAAAACACCTAAGACAAGCATGTTTCTTGACGACCATTCCACACCTTTCGGTCTTTCTGTCTTGCGGTAGCGGACAAAACCACGCGCAATGAAATTCTCAAGGCTCAAAATGACCCCGAAAAGGATGTGCAATCCAGCCAATCCTGCAAGGCCCAATGTTGCAACGACAGCATACCAATTGGCGCCCAAGAAATTACAGATCCCATCGTAGGCATCTGGCGACAAAATGGAAACAAAATTCATTGTTCCGTGGAAAGCCAGGAAAAGCACGAAACACGCACCCGTGATGGCCATAATCAGTTTCTTCGTGATGGAAGAAAGCAAAGGTTTGAATTTCAGCGTAATCATAATTCAAAGACGTAAAATCGGATAAATCCTATTGCGTGCAAAGGTACGGAAAAAATGGTTTTGTAGATTCTATGGAATTGTGGATGAAAATTTTTAATCAGGCAAAAAGATTTAAATAGTTAAGGTTTTCTTTTTTCAAATCCTCGAATCAACATTCCGACTTGGAGCTGTAACTCAAAAAAATAACGGGTTACAGCCCCGTCTTATTTAAATTTGTTTTATCTTTGCAGCGTAAAAATCAATTTATTATGTGCGATTTAATCGGTAGAGAAGAAGAGAAAAGGCAACTTAAAATCATCGAAGATTCGGGTAAGCCCGAATTCATAGTTGTTTATGGTCGGCGCCGTGTAGGAAAGACCTTTCTCATCAACCAATATTTCAAGAACCGCTTCACTTTTAAGCTGACGGGCTTAGCTAAAAAAGACCGTTTGGAACAATTGGCGAATTTCGCCGAAACACTCAACGACCAATCGGGCGATGTGTATCCTGTTCCGAAAAACTGGATGGAAGCCTTCAGATACCTGCGGCATTTTTTAGAACAGAAAAAAGGAAGGCAACGCAAGGTGGTTTTCATTGACGAGATGCCATTTCTTGACACGCCATGCAGCAATTTTGTGACAGCTTTGGAACATTTTTGGAATGATTGGGGCTGCACACGCAATGATTTGCTGTTCATCGTTTGCGGTTCAGCAACATCGTGGATAACCAAGAAACTGATTAAAAACCACGGCGGACTGCACAACAGGCTGACACACAAAATCTATCTGAAAGCATTCACGCTCAATGAAGTCCAGCAATACCTGAAAAGCAACGGCATCAATTTCGGGCAACGCGAAATTCTTGAATGTTATATGATTATGGGTGGCATTCCCTATTATTTAAGCCAATTGGAAAAAGGCAAAAGCCTCGCGCAAAATGTCGATGAAATGTTTTTCAAACGCAAGAGCAAACTTTACGATGAGTTTGACAATCTTTACGCCTCCTTGTTTGACAACAGTGACGATTATGTCAAGGTGGTTGAAGCCATTGGATTGAAAAACAGAGGATTGAGCCGTGACGAAATCATTACGGAAACAGGATTGGCAAACGGCGGTCGCCTGACGCGCATACTCGACGATTTGGACAATTGCGACATCATCAGGCGATATTATGCCTTCGGCAAAACGGAAAGGCAAAGCATCTATCAACTGACCGATTTCTACACTTTCTTTTACTTCAAGTTCGTCAAAAAGCACAAAAGCAGTGACATGGCGTTTTGGTCAACACAACTGAACACGCCCAACCACAACGCGTGGAGTGGTTATGCTTTCGAGCAACTTTGCCTCTACCATTATGCACAAATCGAGAAGAAGCTTGGCATTCAAAGCATTATGACAGAAGCATCAGCCTGGTCGTGCAAAGCAAACGATGAGCATGAAGGTGCACAAATTGACCTCGTAATCCGTCGTGCCGACCGCATCATCAACATTTGTGAAATGAAATTCTGGAATGCGCAATTCACCATTACCCGCAAAACCCGTGACGAACTGCTGAAGAAAATCGCCATCTTCACCGCTGATACAAAAACGCGCTATGCCATTCATTTAGTAATGATTACGACATACGGAATTGCTGCAAATGAATACAGCGACATCATTCAAAATCAAGTCACGATGGAAGATTTGCTTCTGCCTTAATACACGAAACCGTTTGCACATTGAAACAGAATGTTTAATTTTGCCAGCAATAAAGTCTGACAATTATGAAAACAAACATTCCAAATAGCCTTTTCATTCGCAACAGGGCAAATCTCATGGCGCGTCTGCCCGAAAAATCAGTGGCCGTTTTTACAGCCAACGAACCTATGCCTCGTAATGGCGACCAGTTTTATCCGTTTCGCCAACAATCTGATTTCTTTTACCTTACGGGAATCGATGCGGAAAATGCCTTTTTAATCTTGTCGCCCAACAACCCGACAGAGCAATATCGCGAAGTGCTTTTCATTGAGCCATACGACGAGGTGAAAGCCACTT
>CALBNP010000007.1 GCA_937896505.1 uncultured Bacteroidales bacterium
AAAGAAGGGAAAGTGTCGTTCAGTTCGCGTCTCGATTTTGCCGCTATCGTGTCCAAGACCAGCGACGATTTCCCCGAACCGGAAACACCCGTCACGATGGTGATTTGCCTTTTGGGGATGCGCAACGAGATGTTTTTCAGGTTGTTCTCGGTAGCGCCTTCGATGAGGATGTAGTCTTCTGTCATGACTTAGTCGCGGTTGGCGAAGCCTAAGTAATATATTAAGGTGACCAAAGCCGAAAGTGCGGCCACGATATAGGTGCGCGCGGCCCATTTCAGGGCTTCTTCTGCTTGGTCGAGTTCTTGTGCGTTGAGCGAGTTCGACGATTTCAGCCATGCCAAGGCGCGAGCCGATGCGTTGACTTCGACGGGCAGGGTGACCAAACTGAACACGAGCACCATGGCAAACATGGCAATGCCCAACCAGAACAATGGTGGAAACACGTTGATGAGCAATATGCCCACAATGATGACGATTTGCGACAGCATTGAGGAGAGATTGACGACGGGAACGAGTTTCGAACGCAACCTCAGCGGGCCATAGCCCACTTTGTGTTGCACGGCATGGCCACATTCATGGGCAGCAACGGCAGCGGCCGAGACACTATTGGTTCCATACACGTCGCGGCTCAGGTTGACGGTCTTTTTCGTCGGGTCGAAGTGGTCGGTGAGTTCGCCGTCGATGCAAGTGATTTTCACATCGTAGATGCCGTTGTCGTTGAGCATTTTCTGTGCAATTTGCGCACCGGTGAGTCCGCCGGGCGAAAGCACGCGGCTATATTTCTTGAAAACAGATTTCAGTCGGGCTTGGACGATGGCGCCCACGATAGCCACAACGATGATGAGTATCCATCCAGGATTGATTGTCATAATGATTCAGTTTTAGTTTTTGTGTTTGTTTATTCTATGCTATGCAGATAGTTCTTTACTTCATCCTTTTCCTCTTGGCTACAATCGTGCAGCAGCATATCGACTTCGCTGTCGGGTATGTCTTTGAAACTGATGTAGTTAAGTCCGTCTAAACTATCGTTGAAGTCGGGGTCAACATTGAAGCAGAGGAACTTGGCATTCAGTCGTGTGTATTTCTTCACCAAGGTTGGAATGCGATAGTCGCCGTTGCTAAGCTTCATCATGAATTGGTCGAATCTCTCGATGGTCGTTGGCGGATTCTTCATAAGAGCGTCGATGTCAACTTTCAGGTAATCAGGCTTGAACGGCGTTATGGATTTCACTTTCTCCATAATGCTTTGTTCAGCTCCATGATGTTCGGTGAGGTATTTGACCATCAAACTCTGGTAGAATTTCGGATACCAGCTGCTGATGCTTACCGGACCCAAAAAATATCTCATATCCTTGCTCTTGACGATGACGAGCAGCAATCCTCTGAAGAGCGACACCAAGGGGAACAGTTCCTTTTGGTAATTGATGGAGATGAACGAGCGCCCAAGTTCGATGGTCTTTTTCAATTCTGACGACAGCGAAGGGTCAATCTTGAATAAGGTGCTCGTGTAGAATCCTTTGATGCCATGTCTCTCCATAATCTCGTTGCCGAAGCCCAAACGATAGGCGCCTACAACTGATTTCCCGACGGTATCCCACAAAATCAAGTGCTTGTAATAGCAGTCGAATTCATCGAGGTCAACGCGTTTGCCCGTGCCTTCGCCAACGGCTCGGAAGGTTTCTTCGCGACAACGTCCAATCTCTTGAATGAGGTTTGGAATATCTTTGTATTCAGCTAAATAGCATTCGTAATTGTTGGCAGAATAGAGCAGCGATTTGGATTTGATTCTTTCCAGCTCTTCTTCCAAGATAGACGTTTTCTTCGGAAAGGCGATGGCTTCCTTGTTGTCTTTATGGTATTGTGGAGCGCAATTTTCCAAGTTGGCTTCGAGTGCGTATGAACGGCTGCGCAGATAGGCTGCCAGCTGCTTCGGGTTCTCGAAAAGTGCCATCTCGTTGGGCGTGATGGGCTTGCCAATCTGGATGGAGATGGTCTTGCCTTTCTTATTGTATAATTCCCATGGCAAACGTGCGGTCCCCAATAGGTTGCTAATCTTGTCGATGAAATAGAACCATCTCGAATTTCTTCCTTCGATGAAAACGGGTACGACTGGCAAGTTGGAATGAAGAATCATTTTTGCCACCGAGGTGCTCCAGTCAATATCCTCTGGAAAGTCGTGTCCGTGGTAACGCGAAACTTCTCCGGCGGGGAAAATGCCCAAGCCTTTGCCTTCCGAAAGGTGCACGACGGCTCCTTTCACACCAGCGGCACTGCTCTGGAGTCCTGGGTTGTCGGTGAATGGGTTCACGGGCAGGAAAACCGGAGCGAGATTGGGTATCTTCGACAGGAGGAAGTTGGCCATCAGCTTGAAGTCGGGACGAAGCTTGTAGATGACATTGTAGAGAACGATGCCTTCGATGCCGCCAAACGGATGGTTGCTGACAATCGTAAAACCGCCTTCCTTGGGGATGTTCTCCAACTGCTTCTGGCTGACTTCGCTGCTGACATTGAAGTATTTAAGCAATTGTTCGGTAAATTCGTATCCCTCGTATTTTTCGACATTAGGGTAAATACGGTTCGCTTTGTTCAAACCGCAGATGCTCATGATGATCTTTGATGCGCATGTGCCAATGAAGCCTTTCAGCTTGAGAGCTTGCTTTATATCGGAACTGGTGATTAGTTTTGACATATCTAAAATTAAGACTGCAAAGATATTGAAACTTTTTTGATTACCAAATGCGTATTGTGATGAGGGCAGTATATATTTTCGTGATTTTGCTTTTCGGCCAGAGTTTTTTTTGGAGGCGTCATTATGCCATTTCAGACTCTTGAATTGTCTTGCTGAACTTGAAATTCCCCCTTCAGCATCTTACAGGCTTGTAGATTACCTGTATGGGAAACTGTCATCTACAATCGGCGGAATAGTATTATCCGGCGTTCCTGCGGAATTGTTGTATTTAAAACCGCTCGTGTCATTGAATGGCGATACGGATAAGTTTTCGGTATTTTTTGCCGAGAAAGCTATAATAACGGCAATAAATCTGTCGAAGCGCCTTACATCAAAATCTTGATTTATTGTTTTGTTGAAAGCCAAAATCTGTCTGCCAATGTGTAATTGCGACATTGTCTTGGCCGAAAAATTTCCCTATTCTGCGGATTCGTGGACGGATGGATTTATTGAAATTGGACGCCAGGTATTACACCTGTTGCTTGGCTGAATGCAGGTGTACCTTGTGATTTACCGAAAAATTGAAGTAAAAATTCGCCTGCTGAAAAATTGACGGCTGTTTTTGCAATGTATGCCACTGCATTCATTTCTTCTTGAACGCTTTCTTTTTTAATAATGTCGTATAGCTTAAATAAAATGGTTATGTCGCGTTCATCTAACAAATTGTTTTTTCTGAATATATTACATATTTCTTCAACAACTTCTTGTCCAGATTCACCTTTTATTTCTCCGCTTTGGTAAGCTGATTTTAATCCCTCAGATACCAAATTGTCTCTATCACATACATATTTATCTATTTCATTTTTATTTTCTCTCATTGAGCCGTAATATTTGTTAGGATCTCTTTCCAAAATTTCGCGAGCTTCTTCACTTATTTTCCCTATAGTTTCAAGATCGCCTGCGGTAAATGCTTTGATAGCCATGCTGTTTACTTCCATTTGAACCAACGCAGCCCCAATATATGAACCATATTGCCCGTATACGTCATTTTCAAATTCAAATACACTATTTATTCCATTTGGTAATCTGTCTTGAAATTTGCTAAAAATTTGATGTAATTGTCTGCTGGGCGTTTGTGGTATTTCTTGATTTTGTTGTATCGACTTGGTATTTATCGGTAACGACATTACACTTATTGCATCAGAAGCTTCCTGTGAAAACCACTCTGTCTTGTTATTGCTGTTAATGTTGCTTGTTTGCAATGCCTTTGCACTTGCCGTGCTGCATAATGCCATAAAGCCTGCAATTGCCAATGCGGGTGAAAACCTACGCACTCCGTTGATAAACATATTCAAAAAACCGTTTTGTTTCATTTTGCTCTTGTATTTTTAAGGTTGCGAATATACGGAAAAATGTCTTGTTTGCGGAAAAATTTTTGGAAATAATGTATTTGTTTGGTTTTCAGGTGTGTAAAATGTGTATTTTCGGGCGTTTTTTCGGCTGCAAACGGAAATCTTCGTGCAATGCCTTTGAAATTGCGTCATGTTTTTGGCCGTTGCGTCATGCACCGCCAAGCCGGCAGCCAATTCTTTTTCTATGCCATAGTGCAAATGGTAGCCGATTATTTCCTACTTTTGGCAGTTAAATCAATCAAAATGAATTTGCAAAGTTTCAACATTTTCCTCATCGTCATGGCTTGTGTTGCCGTGATTGTTTTCGTGAGTCTTTTTTTCGTGGATGCAGGCTATGGTAAATTCTACAACAAGAAATGGGGTCCTGCGGTGAACAATAAGTTGGGTTGGGTGTTGATGGAGGCACCGGTCTTTGTCGCCATGCTGGTGATGTGGCTTTGCTCTAATCGCACTGGCGACGTGGTGCGTTTGGCTTTCCTGTTCCTCTTCGAGCTTCATTATTTCCAGCGTTCCTTCGTGTTTCCGTTCCGCTTGCGTGGCGATAGCAAGATGCCGCTTTCCATCATCGTCATGGGCGTTACGTTCAACTTGCTCAATGCGCTGATGCAAGGCGGCTGGATTTTCTATATCTCGCCCGATGCCTATTATGCTCAAGATTGGCTGATGAAGCCTAAGTTCATCATCGGTTTCTTCGTGTTCATCATCGGCATGTTCATCAATATTCAGAGCGATGACATTATCCGCAATCTGCGTCAGCCTGGCGACACGAAACATTATCTGCCCAAGGCGGGCATGTTCAAATATGTAGCTTCGGCCAATTATTTTGGCGAACTGCTTGAATGGATTGGCTTTGCCATTCTTACTTGGTCGTGGTCGGGAGCCGTGTTCGCTCTGTGGACTTTCGCCAATCTTGGCCCTCGCGCCGCTCACATTTACGATAAATATAATGCCGAATTCGGCGATGAATTGGATACGAAGAAAACAAAAAGAATCATACCGTTCATTTATTAAATGGTGATGGATGACGGGTGACGGGTGGCAACTCATAACCCATAACCATTCACTTATAGCCTAATATAAAAAATCATGGAATCACAGATTTTCACTCCTTGTCAGATTGGCCCCGTGACCTTGCGTAATCGCGTCATCCGGTCGGCAGCTTTCGAGAATATGGCGTATGGCAACAAGCCTTCTCAGGATTTGTTCAACTATCATGTCGCCGTTGCAAAAGGCGGTGTGGGAATGACAACGGTGGCTTATGCAGCCGTGTCGCAGTCGGGCCTCTCGTTCGATGGGCAGCTTTGGATGCGCGAAGAGATTGTCCCCGAACTGAAAAAACTCACCGATGCTGTTCATGCAGAAGGCGCAAAGGCTTCCATCCAGTTGGGGCATTGCGGCAACATGACGCACCGCGCCACTTGCGGCTGTATGCCAGTTGGCGCTTCGCGTGGCTTCAATCTCTATTCGCCTACTTTTGTCCGCAAACTGAAGAAGTCTGAAATCTATGCCTTGGTGCACGACTTCGGCAATGCGGTCAATTTGGCGCGTGAGGCGGGCTTCGATTGTGTGGAAATCCATGCCGGTCATGGTTATCTCATCAGTCAGTTCCTATCGCCTTACACCAACCATCGCCACGACGAGTTTGGCGGCACCCTCGAAAATCGTATGCGTTTCATGCGCCTTGTCATCGAGGAGGTGATGCGTGTGGCTGGAACGGATATGGGTGTTGTCGTGAAAGTCAACATGCACGATGGCTTCAAGCGTGGCATGCAGCAGGAAGAGTGCATCAAGGTGGCTCAGGAATTGGAACGCCTTGGCGTTCATGCACTTGTGCTGACAGCAGGTTTCGTCAGCAAAGCCCCGATGGAGGTGATGCGTGGCGCCATGCCGTTGAAGACCTTGGCCCATTACATGGACGTGAAGAAATTCTGGTGGCTGAAACTCGGACTGCGTTTCGGTGGCCGTATCATCATTCCGACCGTGCCTTACAGCGAAGGCTATTTCCTGGAAGATGCCAAAGTTTTCCGCGCCAATCTGAAACTGCCTCTGATTTATGTCGGCGGCTTGATTTCGAAGCAAAAGATGGAAGAAGTGCTCGATGCAGGTTTCACAGGTTTGCAGATGGCACGCGCCTTGGTGCATGACACCGACTTCGTCAACAAACTGAAGTCGGGCGAGATTGAACGCAGTGGCTGCAAACATTCCAACTATTGCATTGGCCGCATGTACACTTTGGAAATGAAGTGTCACCATTGTGTTGAAAATCTGCCCGATAAACTGCAAAAGGAAATCGATCATGCTGAAGAAACGCTGTAAAAAAATCTTTATCGGATTGTTTGTGTGTTTCATGTCGCTGCAAGGCATGGCGCAGGAAATGCAGTCTGATAATGCGCTTTTGGACAGTGCTTTCAAACTGGCCGTTTGGACCATCGACCACAATATTCATGATGGCATGATAGAAGCGGGCGAAGGTTACGGCGGCGAATGGACGCGCGATTGCGCCATAAACTGCTGGAACGCGGTGAGTTTGCTTCATCCAGAAGTGGCGGAGAAATCGCTTTGGAGTGTCACCAACGACGGTGAGACGATTGGCCATCAGTATTGGGACAAAATCATCTGGACCATAGGCGCTTACAATCATTATCAGGTGACTGGCGACATGTTTTTCCTGACCAAAGCTTATGATTGCTGCAAGAATACGATGGCGGAATTGGAAGCGCAGTGCTTCGATTCGGTTTCGGGACTTTTCATGGGACCTGCCGTTTTTCAGGATGGCATTGCAGCCTATGATGAACCCGTTTACGACCCTGCCAAGTGGGACGACAGCTATGTGCTTCATCATCCCAATTCGGCTACGATTAAATGTTTGAGCACGAATGTTTTATATATGGAAGCTTATTGGCTTTTGGCTAAAATGTCGGAAAATTTTGGCTTAACCGATGCTTCGAAATCATATTATGAATCTGCTCATCGTTTGGAAGATCGCATTAGGGAAACATTTTATCGTTCCGAGGAACACAAGTTCTACTATCTCATCGACCATTTAGGCCATCCGCACGATTATCAGGAGGGAATGGGGTTGGCTTTTGCTCTGCTCTTCGACCTTTTGGATGATGAAGAAGCTGAAGAGATGGTGAAAAATGCTTTTATTACGGAGCATGGCATTGCCAGCGTGAGTCCATCGTTTCCACGCAATACGCCCGACAAGCCAGGTCGTCATAACTTGATGGTTTGGCCTCATGTCAATGCCTTATATGCTTCTGGATGTGCGCATTATGGTTTGTTGGAACCTTTCTATTTTGAGTTGGAAAACATGGCCGATTTGGCGATAAATCATAGTGGGGGAGACTTTTGTGAAATCTACACCATCGAAGGTGAGCCATCCGGCGGCTATCAATGTGGCGCGCTTTGGGATGTGAAGCATCATCAAACCTGGTGCGCTTCGGGCTTTATCCGACTCATTATCAACCATATCTTTGGCCTTGAATTTACGGATTGGGGAATCATGTTCAATCCGGTCGGCATGAAGGATGGCAGTGAATGTCGCTTGAGTGGCCTCCGCTACCGAAACATGAATCTCACAGTCGTTGTCAAGGGGCATGGTGAAGAGATAAAAAGTTTCAAGATAAATGGTGAAAAACCACATGATGAGTGGTTACAGGCTTCAGAGTACGAAGGGAATGTCATAGTCGAAATTGAATTGGAATAAGATGAATCTTCAAAAAAGAGTCAGTAAATATGCGCAGCAATGCCAGCACACGCCTTGGGCTTTGGTTACGGGCGGCAGTTCGGGCATGGGCTTGCAATATGCGCACCAATTAGCCGAAGCGGGCTGTAACTTGCTGTTGGTGAGCAATCAAGAAAAGGAACTGGAAAAGGTCTCAACCGAACTGTCATCGCAATTTGGCGTTGAGGTCGTGCCGCGTTTTCAGGATTTGGCGAAAGCTACCGCTGCCGATGAACTGCTTGCATTTTGCAATGAACGACAGTTGAAAATTGATATTCTCATCAACAATGCGGGCATGTTTTTCTTTGAGGAACTGACGCGCGAGAATGAAGCAAAGACATTGACAATGTTGCGCTTGCATACCTATACGCCAACGCGCCTTTGCATACTTTTCGGCAACGAAATGAAGCAACGCGGTCACGGTTTCATCATCATCGTTTCATCAATGGCGGCTACATTCCCCATGCCAGGCATCACGGTTTATTCGGCCACGAAAGCCTATCTGAAGAGTTTCGGCAAGTCCTTGTATTTCGAGATGTATCCTTACGGCGTTGGCGTGACGACGGTCTGTCCCGCTGCCATTGCCACACCGCTTTATAAACTGAAAGAAAGTTTGCTCGATTTGGGCGTCAAATTGGGCGTGATTGGCACGCCGCAGTGGTTGGTGCGCAAGGCTTTGAAAGGCATGTTCCGCAAGAAACGTGTCGTGAAACCAGGTTTCATGAATATCTATCTGCCGTCGATTATCGCATTGTTACCTAAATGGTTAGTGAATCGCTTATGGAAAAAGTTCAAGTAATCGTGACGGGTGCTTCGGGCAGCATCGGCTCGGCTGCGGTTCTTGCTTTGGCGCAACGCGGTTATCGGGTTATCATGGCTTGCCGCAATGTGGAGAAAGGGGAGAAGATTAAGGCTGAAATCCAAAACTCTTTGCCTGAAGCCGATTTGCAATTGATGCAGGTTGACATGGCATCGCTGAAATCGGTAAAAAGTTTTGCTGATGGCTTGAAAGACAACGGAATACAACTTGGCGGCATTTTCAATAATGCTGGCACGATGAACCGCAATTTCGCCTTGTCGGAAGATGGTTTTGAAAAAACTATCGCGGTCAATTACATTGCGCCGTATTTCCTGACGCGCTCCTTGTCGCCTATGTTTCAGCCTGATGCACACATCGTGAACATGGTTTCCCTGACTTGCGGCATGGCGAAACTCGACCGCACTTTCTTTGAGAAAACGGAAAAGGATTTCAGTCAGTTGGGAACGTATGCCGATTCGAAATTGGCTTTGCTGCTGTTTACGCTTGCCTTGTCGCAAAAGAATGGCTTTCATGTCAATATGGCTGACCCTGGCGTGGTGAACAGCAATATGATTAGCCTTGGCCGTTGGTTCGATCCTTTGGCGGATGCTGTTTTTCGTCCATTCTGCAAGTCGCCTGAAAAGGGTGCTATTCCGCCTGTCAACGCGATGACGAGTGAACTTTCCGGCAAGTATTTTGTTCGAAAAAACTGCAAAAATGTACCTGAAAAATTCCTGTCACATCCCGAAATTGAATGGTTATGGAACGAAACGGAAGAATTGTTGCGAAAAAGAGGTTTCCAACTGTAATCGTGTTGTTGCTGTTGGCTTTTCCGACCTTTGCCCAGCGTTACGAAACGGTGCCTTTCGGCGATTTCGAGCAGTGGACGGTGCGCCACATCACAGAGTCGGCGATTTTGGGCGGCGACACGAAGACTTTGTATATTCCTGCGCCTATCGATACGATTGACGGCAACAAAGTCTATGATTACAAGAAAACCATTTGGTCCACATCCAACGCTTACGCAAAAATTATGGGCATTGTCAAGACCAGCACATCGGTCATGCCCGACAAGGGACCTTCGGGAAAATGTGCGAAGTTGGCCACTTGTTTTGCCCAGTGCAAGGTCGCGGGACTCATAAATATTAAGGTGTTGGCATCAGGCTCCATCTATTGGGGCAAGATGTTGGAACCCATCACGGGCGTGTCCGACCCGTACGCCTTCATGGATTGGGGCATTCCTTTTACGAAAAAACCGAAGGCTGTAGTGCTTGATTATAAGTCGGTTGTGCCGAATACGGGCAAACTGACCAAAGGCACGACTTTCCGCACGACGACTTTCGACGGCTACGACCCCGAGGAAATCATGCTCATTCTGCAATACCGCTGGGAAGACGAAAAAGGCAACATCCACGCCAAAAGGGTGGGCACGGCTTTCTATCACATCGATAAGACCTCCAACGGTTGGGTGAAGGATTTGCGAGTGCCTGTCATCTATGGCGATGCGCGCAAATCACCGAATTACAAGCCTTACATGGATTTGGTCTCGAAAGACCGTCCTTTTTTCGCCTTGAACAAAAAAGGGGATAAGAAGCCCATTTTGGAAGAAGCCTGGGCTGATGCCAACAGCCCTGTCACTCACGCCATCATGATGATTACCTCAGGTAGTTGTGGTGCTTTCATCGGTGCCTTGGACAACGTGCTTTGGGTGGATAATGTGAGGTTGGAGTATTAGAAAATTGTTTTGCAAACTATGAAACACATTCATTTTCTACTCGTCCTAATCTTCGCTGCAAGTTTGTTTTCTTGCAATGATAAGGTCGCGAACATCCGTGACTTTGGCGTGAAACCGAATACAGGGAAAGATGTAACTGCCGATTTCAACAAGGCTTTGTGGCAATGTCGCGAAAAGGGCGTGAAGGTGCTTCATCTCGAAAAGGGTGTCTATGACTTTTGGCCTGATGATGCGGCCCAAAGAGAGATTTTCGTCTCGAATACGAGTAGCGAAACGGAATGCCCTTCGAAAATCAAGACCATAGGCCTCCTGCTCGAAGACCAACATGATCTTACGATAGAAGGCAATGGCGCCGAGCTGGTTTTTCACGGCAAGCTGACGATGATGGCCCTCATCCATTCTTCCGGCATCAGGTTGAGGAACTTTCATATTGATTGCGAACGCCCCGGCGCTTCCGAAATGATGATTGAAAAGGTCAATGCTGGCGAGGTGTTTTTACGTTTCAACAAAAGCTCATGGTACGAAATCACGCCCGAAGGCAGATTGGAATTGGTCGGGGAGGGTTGGAAAACCGAATATCCGCATTGCGTCGAATATGATGCGCAAACAGGTTACATGATTTACAGCACGAATTGGGATATCGTGCAAAACTCTCATGCTGAGGAGATTGAAAAGGGACTTGTGAAAGTCCATGTCGGTGAAACGTCGTCTTTTAAGGAAGGTAATGTCCTCACCGTCCGCGACAGGATCCGTGACCAAGTCGGAATCCTGAATCTTGAGAGCGAGGACTTGGAATTTGAGGATTTGGGCATTCATTCCCTTCATGCCATTGGCGTTGTCAGCCAGTTTTGTAGGAATGTGTCTTTCGAAAATGTGAATTTCGAGCCATGGGAAGGCAGTGGGCGCATCCTCGCTTCTTCGGCAGATTTCCTTCATTTTAGCGGCTGTGCGGGGAAGGTTATGGTTCACGGTTGCCGTTTCAGCGGCGCCCAGGACGATTGCATCAATATCCATGGAACCTATTTGGTACTTGATGAAATCATGTCGGACAAACAAATAAAACTCCGTTTTGCCCATCATCAGACCTACGGCATGCAGGCATTCTGGCCAGGCGATACCATAGCGTTGGTCAACCGCAATTCGTTGAAAACCATGGCTGTTGCTGTCGTTGACTCGGTCTGCCGCTTGAGCGATAGGGAAGTCCATTTGAGGGTGAATCAGGCCATCCCTACGGAGATTCTGGAAAATGAATATGTCGTCGAAAACATGACGTGGACACCTGAGGCCGAGATTTCCGATAATTATTTCACGAGAACAAGCACCAGAGGAATATTGATTACCACGCCGAGAAAATCCGTGATTAAGGATAATGTGTTCGACAAAGTCGGGATGAGCGGTATTTTCATCAGCGGCGATGCGAACGATTGGTACGAAAGCGGTGCCGTCAAAGACTTGACTATCAGTAATAACCGCTTCGTTGATTGCGCCTATAACAGCGGTTCAAAAGGAGCGATGATACTGATTGAACCGACAAATACGACGGATGAAACTCCCGTCCACGAAAACATCAAAATCCTTGGCAACCAATTTGAATCGGAAGGTCGGGAACCAGTCGTGTATAAATCGGTTGGGAACCTTGTCGTTGAATAGTTTTCTGTTTTTGCAGCTCAGATGTGGAAAATTCTTTCCTTTAATTACTCTCTCCCATGCCATTTTTTCCTATTTTTGCACCCGATTTTTTAAACAAATAAATTAGAATTTAATCATGGATTTAAGCAAAATCGTTTCTATAGCAGGCAAACCAGGACTGTATCAGATTAAGTCACAGGCCATTGGAAGAATTATTGTTGAATCGCTCGTTGATGGCAAATGCACTCCCGCTTTTGCTCACGACCGCATGAGCTCGCTGGAAGAAATCTCCATTTTCTCCACCGATGAAGACCGCCCGCTGAAGGAAGTCTTCAAAATGATCAATGAAAAGATGGGTGAAAAGGTCGATTTCGATTTCAAGAAGGCTTCGAATGACCAACTTAGAGCCAAGTTCCTCGAAGTGATGCCTGATTACGACCAGGAAGCCGTTTATCCATCGGATATGAAAAAGGTGTTTGCATGGTATCAGATGCTGATGGACAAGAACTTGCTCGACTTCACCGAAGAAGAAAAACCTGCTGAAGAAGCAGCTGAAGAAAAAGCTGAGTAAGATTTGCTCCGTTTTGGATAACAAAAAAAGATGTTCTCGTTTTGAGGACATCTTTTTTGTCATATTCCGCTGCCTTTTTTTGATTATTGCTTATCTTTGTCCCCGAATTTTAATTTGAAAAGCAATGGAAAACGATGAAAAAGAAGACCGCATTGAAAAGATGGTAAAAGCATCGCCAATGCAGAAGACCTTTAATAAGGTGTTGTGGTGCTCGTGCTGCGTTGCTGGCATAGGTATCATTAACGTTCTTGCCGATTTTGTAAAAGGCAGAACGGTGGACTGGAAGGAAGCAATCGGTTTTATCGCTGGTGGCCTCTTCTTTCTTTTGGTTTACGCGGTGATTAGTCTTTTCGTGAATCGTTCAAAATGCTTTGAGAATCTTGACGTTAAGGAAAAAGATGAAAAGAAGGGAAAGTTGAGTTTTTGGATACTATTCGCTTTCTTTGTTGTGGTTTTCATTGTTTGTGGCATCTTAGATTGATATTTCTTTAGATATAAAATGAAACAGATAACAGATTTTAAACTCATTGAGAAACAGGATTATGGCAATGTTTCGTGGCTGAAGTTGCAGTCGGAGAGCGATTTGCCTGCTATCTTGCCGGGTCAATTTGTGGAGGTGCGTGTTGACGGCTCTCCAAAGACTTACTTGCGTCGCCCGATTTCCATTCACGATGTAGATGCAGAAAACCGTTGCATCGAATTGTTGGTAGCCAAGGTGGGTGAGGGCAGCACGACACTGACGATGTTGCCGATAGGTGCTACCGTGAATTTGGTTTTGCCTTTGGGCAACGGCTTCACATATCCCGAAAAAGGCGAAGAAGTGCTGCTTGTTGGTGGTGGCGTGGGCATCGCCCCGATGCTGTATTTCGCAAAGATGCTGAAAATGAAAGGCTTTGAACCTGCTTTGCTTTTAGGCGGCAAAACGGAAAATAACTTGATGCGCCTTGACGAATACCGTCGTTGGGGTGCCACTTTCGTAACCACCGAAGATGGCTCGATGGGTGAGAAAGGCTTCGTGACGCAACATTCTATTTGGAGCGATAAGACCTTCGACAAGGTTTATGTCTGTGGCCCGAAACCGATGATGAAAGCCGTCTGTGCGCTGACGAAAGAAAACAACATTTGGTGCGAGGTCTCGCTCGAAAATATGATGGCTTGCGGTTTGGGTGCTTGCCTGTGTTGCGTCGAAAAGACGGTTGAAGGCAACACCTGCGTCTGCAAGGAAGGTCCGGTTTTCAATACAAGGAGGTTGTTATGGTAAACACAAAGATAGATTTAGGCAAAGGCCTCGTGCTTCGCAATCCCGTGATGACGGCTTCGGGCACTTTCGGCTATGGCGAAGAATACACCGATTTCGTTGATATGGCGCAACTTGGCGGCATTATCGTGAAAGGAACTACCTTGCATCCGCGCGAAGGCAATCCTTATCCGCGTATGGCTGAGACGCCATCGGGCATGTTGAATTGCGTCGGCTTGCAGAACAAGGGCGTGGAATATTTCATCAACACGATTTATCCGCGCATCAAGGATTTCGACACCAATGTGATTCTGAATTTATCTGGCTCAACCATAGAGGATTATGTGACGGCGGCTGAGATGATCAATGAGCTGGATAAAATCCCTGCCATCGAGCTGAATGTGTCGTGTCCGAATGTGCGTCAAGGCGGCATGGCTTTTGGCATGACTTGTTCGGGTATCTCGCAAGTTGTTGCCGAAGTGCGCAAGGTCTATCACAAACACTTGATGGTGAAATTGTCGCCCAATGTGACCAACATCGCTGAAATTGCGCAGGCAGCCGAAGCCTCTGGTGCTGATTCCGTCTCGCTGATTAACACCTTGTTAGGCATGGCTATCGATGCCGAAAAGCGTAAGCCGATACTTTCCATGGTGACGGGCGGCATGTCGGGCGCCTGCGTCAAGCCGGTGGCTTTGCGCTGCGTTTGGCAAGTGTCAAAAGCGGTGAAGATTCCTGTAGTCGGTTTGGGAGGCATCTCAAGCGCTACCGATGCTGTGGAGTTTATGCTGGCAGGCGCATCGGCCATCGAAATCGGAACCGCCAATTTCATTGATCCGGCCATTTCGTCTAAGGTTGCAGCTGGCATTACTGATTATTGTGAACGCCATGGATTTGAAAAGGCGACAGACCTTATCGGCGCTTTAGAGGCTTGATAATCAATTGTATTGATAAACAAAAAAGGAGCAGAGATGCTCCTTTTTAGTTTATATGAAATTCACTTCAGGTGAAATTTCAATCCCGAATTTATCTTTGACGGATTGCATGATTTTTTCCGCCAATTCAACGATGTCGCAGCCTTTCCCGCCGCCGTAATGCACCAAGACCAATGCTTGTTTTTCGTAAACCCCGACATGTTTATCGCGCCAGCCTTTCCAACCGGCCTTTTCAATGAGCCATCCCGCCGGGACTTTCACTTTCCCGTCTGGCTCGGCATAATGTGGCGCATCGGGATAGGCTTTTTGCAAGGCTTCGAATTGCGCTTTCTCAATGACAGGATTCTTAAAGAAACTGCCGGCATTGCCGATTTTCCTGACATCGGGCAGCTTGGCATCACGAATGGCGCAGATGGCGTCGTGGAGTTGCTGCAATGTGGGTGTATCTATTTTGTTTTCAGCGAGATAATTCCTGATATTTCCGTATTCCAAATTCAGTTGAGCATTGCGTTTCAGGAGAAAATCAACGGAAACAATGACATATTTCCCTTTCAATTCCGATTTGAAAATGCTGTTGCGGTAGGCAAATTTGCACTCGTCTTTTTTGAAAACCCGATGTTCGCCTGTGGCAACACAAATGGCTTCGCATTGCAAAAAACAGTCTTTCAGTTCAGCACCATACGCTCCGATATTTTGCACAGGTGCCGCCCCGACCTTGCCCGGAATATGAGCGAGATTTTCCAATCCATGAAGATTATTGTCAACGGTAAATTGCACGAAATCAGGCCAATCTTCACCAGCGTATGCACGCACGATGTTGCTGTCCGTCGAATCTGTCAAAAAATCAATTCCTTTGATATTCATATAAACGACCGTTCCGTCAAAATAATCATCGCAAAACAGCACGTTGTTTCCGCCGCTGAGAATCAGATGCCTTTCTGTTTCAAGAATGCCGCTGCTAATCAGTTTTTCCAAGTCGGAAACGTTCTGGATTTCAACGAAATGTTTTGCCTTGACATCGAATCCGAAGCTGTTATATGTCTTTAATGAAAATTGCTCTTGCATGATGTGAATTGTATAATGTTATCAATCAAATAATTGCATGACATCGAATTTTAAAAACTCCTCGATGGGAATGCCGTCGGTTCCAACAACGAAAGCACGTTTCGGATTGAATCTTTTGCAAAATTCCGGCAGTCCGCTGTTCATGCCGCGCCGTCCGCTTTTCACTTCGATGGCGAGAATTTCACCTTGATATTCGAGAATGAAATCCACTTCATCGGCCCTGTCGTGCCAATAATAGAGTTTGCAGCCGTTTTCTTCGGCAATTTCAAGCAGATAAACGCCAATGGCCGATTCTACCCAACGACCCCAAGTTACAGGATCGATGCTGTCTTTTTCGTAGCTTCTGCCTTTGTAGGCGGTCAGCAGTGCGTTGTTGTAAACCAGTAGTTTGGGCGGAGATTGCCGTTTGCGGGCTTCGTCTTTGGCGTATTTGCTGATGCCGGTCAGTAGGTTGCATTGACCTAAGATTTCAAGGTAGGAAGATAATGTCGTGACATTGCCGGCGTCTTGCAATTGACCTAACATTTTGGTCAACGAAAGCATCTCGCTTGAATAGGAACACCCGAGTTCGAACAGCTGTTTCATCAAGGCTGGCTTGTAGATGTTGGAGGTCATAATGACGTCTTTTTCGATGGATGGCGCTACAAGTGAGTCTTTTATGTAACGTTTCCATCGCCGTATATCATTGATATACAATGCCGAACCAGGGTAACCGCCATAATAAATCCATTGTTCCAAGGTGAATCCAAAGGCATCACGCATTTCCTGATAAGTCCAGTGCCCCATACGAATCAGTTCAAATCTGCCTGCCAGTGATTCTGTCAGTCCTTTGCGCAGCAACAGACGCGATGACCCTAAAAGCGCCACTTTAATGTTGATTTTGTTACGCGTGTCGGCATCCCATTCGCGCTTGACGGCCTCGCTCCATTGCTTGATTTTCTGGATTTCATCAATCACGAGCAACACTTCCTGATGGTTGTTGTTGCGCATCTGCATCCTCACCGATTCCCAAGAGCGTCTAATCCAGTCTGTGTCGTCTTCGTTGATGCCATCGGCATTGAAAAGAAATACTGGAATTGTCAGACTTTCAATTACTTGATCCATTAAGGTTGATTTCCCGACTTGTCGAGGTCCAGCTAAAACTTGGATTTTATTCCTCGGTTCTTTCATCCTTTCCAAGACGGAATCGAAACATGTTCTGACAAATTCCATAGCTCAATTTTTATTTATTGGTTTGCTCAAATGTAACTTGCAATTTACTCAAATCTCAATTACAATTTACTCAAAAGTTCGTTACAAATTACTCAAAAGTTCGTTACAATTTACTCAAATCACAATTACAATTTACTCAAAAGTTTGTTACGAATTACTCAAATCTACGTTACAAATTACTCAAAAGTTGCTGCAAAAATACATTTTTCCTGAACATATACGATGCAATTTGATTATTTAATTAACTTTGCAATCAAATCTTTTAGTATTGAAACGCGTAATCGTATCGGTAATCAACGATTTGGTGACGGACCAAAGGGTGAACAAGTCTTGCTTGACTTTGCAAAAGGCTGGTTATGAGGTGCTTTTGGTGGGTCGTAAGCAACGTAAAAGTCCTCCTATGGATGAACGCCCGTATGCTTCGCATCGCATGAAATTGCTGTTCGAAAAAGGGCCGTGTTTCTATGCGGAATATAATATCCGTCTTTTCTTTTTCTTGCTCTTTCATCGCGCTAATCTTTTGCTCTCCAATGATTTGGATACGATTTTGCCGAATTATTTCGTTTCTCGTCTGAAAGGTATCAAGATGATTTACGACAGTCATGAATATTTCACCGAGACGCCGGAATTGATTCATCGCCCGAAAGTGCAGCGCGTTTGGAAACGCATTGAGGAATTTGCCGTTCCGAAATTGGGTGAAATGATTACGGTTTGTGATTCGATTGCCGATTTATTTCGCGAAAAATATGGTGTCAAGGTGCATGTGATTCGAAATATTCCGCCGCAAAAAGCATTGCCGCCAAAGGGTGATAAGGCTGAGTTGGGGTTGCCACTCGACAAGCATCTGCTTGTGCTTCAAGGCTCTGGCATCAATATTCAGCGCGGTGCGGAGGAATTGGTTCAGGCCATGCAATATTTGGACGATTGCCATTTGATGATTATTGGTGGCGGTGATGTGTTGCCCATTTTGAAACAGATGGTCATAGATTTGAACATTGCTGATCGTGTTCGTTTCTTGCCACGCATGTCGTATGCCAACATGATGGCCTATACGCAGAATGCGGAATTGGGTTTCTGCTTGGATAAGGATACCAATTTGAATTACCGTTTCAGTCTGCCCAACAAGCTTTTCGATTTCATTCAGGCCGGTGTACCGATTGTGGCTTCACATTTGACTGAAATAGAAAAGATTATCCGACGATATGATATTGGTTTTTTCATTGAAAACCATGATCCGAAAACGATTGCAGCAACTATTCAGGATGCACTTTCCGATACGGAAAGATATGGAAAATGGAAACGGAATCTGGCTGTAGCCGCTCAGGACCTGTGCTGGGAAAACGAAGAAAAAGCCTTGCTCGCAATTTATCAACAGTATGGGTGATAAACATTTACATATCATTTCTTTCGATGTTCCTTATCCTGCCAATTATGGCGGTGTCATTGATGTGTTTTATCGCATTAAAGCACTCGCCGACAGCGGAATAAAGGTTCATTTGCATTGCTATGAATATGGTCGTGGACGCCAAATTGCTTTGGAAAGGTTGTGCTATGAGGTTTTGTATTATAAACGTGGCACTTCGTTTTTAAGAGAACTGAGTTTTTGGCCTTACATCGTCACTTCGCGCAATTCTGAGGGACTGGTGAAGCAGCTCATGAAGGACAATTATCCTATCCTTTGCGAAGGTCTGCATACGACTGCAATTTTGAATGATAGTCGCTTGAAAGACAAGAAGATATTTGTTCGTGCGCATAATGTTGAGCATGATTATTACTGTGCCTTGGGCAAATCGGAACATAGCCTTTGGAAAAGGATTTTCTATTTGGCGGAATCTGTGAAGTTGCGTCATTATGAACCGGTTTTGGCCAAGGCAAAAGGAATCTTTGCCATTGCGCAGCAGGATTTCGATTATTTTTCAAAGCGTTACGGAAATGTATATTTGTTGCCGGGGTTCAACGCCTTGGACTCGGTTTGCTCAGAGACGGGTAGGGGCGATTACGTCCTTTATCACGGCAATTTGTCAGTGCGTGAAAATGCCGATGCCGCCGAATGGCTGATTGAAAACGTTTTTTCCGAATTGGAAATTCCGTGCGTGATTGCGGGCTTGAATCCGTCGGAGAAGTTGCAGAAACTGGCATTGGAATATCCGAACATCACTTTGACGGCCAATCCCGATGATGCAGAGATGATTGATTTGTTGCGTCAGGCACAAATCAATATATTGGTGACCAATCAGCCTACTGGGTTGAAACTGAAATTGTTGAATGCCTTGTATAATGGTCGTTTCTGCTTGGTCAATTCGGATATGCTGAAAGGAACGGCATTGCAGCCGTTGTGTTCCGTAAAAGATGAGCCTGAGGAAATCATCGCTGAAATCAAACGCTTGATGGATGAGGATTTTACCGACGACGACATCGAGGAACGCGATGCAATGATGAAGGAATTGTATCGGAATGAAGAAAATGCTAAAATTCTCATTAACACGATTTTCCAGGCTTAATCCTACTCCATTACCGAGCAGGTAATTGTTCCGTTATCGCAGCGGATGACGCGCGACGGATATTTCTGCATCAGCGTGTAGTTGTGTGTGGCCATCAATACGGCGGTACCGCTTTCGCTGATTTTTCGGAGCAGGCGCATCACGTCGATGGTAGTGTCGGGGTCGAGGTTGCCGGTAGGCTCGTCGGCGAGGATGATGAGCGGTTCGTTGAGCAAGGCGCGTGCAATGGCAATGCTTTGTTGCTCGCCGCCTGAGAGTTGGTGAGGCATGCTTTGTCGCTTGTCTTTCAGCCCGACTTCGTTGAGCACTTCGTCGATGCGTTCTGAGATTTCTTCCTTGTCGGTCCAGCCTGTGGCACCAAGCACAAACTCAAGGTTCTTCTCAACGGTACGGTCATGAAGCAGTTGGAAATCCTGAAAGACGATGCCAATCTTACGGCGCAGGTAAGGAATGTCTTTGCGCTTGATTTGGGTGAGATCGTAGCCTGCCACTTCCACCTCGCCGTCGCGGGCGGGCAGTTCGCCATATAGAGTCTTCAGTAACGACGATTTTCCGCTACCGGTCTTGCCGATGAGATAGATGAATTCGCCTTCGCTAATGCTGAGGTTGACATTGGCAAGGATAAGGTTCTCCCGCTGAAAGATTGAAGCCTTTTTAAGCTCGATGATAGGTTCTTTTGACATGAGTTGATAAATGTTTCAACAAAAGCAATATGAAAAGTTATCCAAACAAATCAGAATGTGTCCCTGTGTCAATCATCACCAACACAAGTCGGTTATCTTCTTTTGCCCATATCAATAGCCAATCGGATTTGATGTGGCATTCCCAAAAACCAGCATAGTTTCCTGTCAACTTGTGAGGCTGGTATTCTGGCCGAAGTGTACCTGTATCCTTTAATTCTGCGATGACAGACTCAAGCAAGGCTAAGTCATACCCCCGCTTTTTCAACAGTTTGACTTTCTTTTTGAACAATCCTGTGTATTCAATTTCGTACATTATTGAAGGCATTGTTCGATGAGGTCATGAGCATCTTTGGCCTTGTAGGTCTTTCCGGTGCGATATTCAGCAATGGCTTCGTCAAGAGATCCTTTCTTGGATTTTGAGGTCTCGTGTTCAGTCACTTTTCCGCCGAGTGTAACAAAAAGTTCCAAGAGTTTCTTCATTGCGGTACTTCTTCCATCGTATTCTAATGTCGCTGTAGCCATATTGTTTGATATTAATTGTGACTGCAAAAGTAATCATTTTCTATGATTTTTCTGTTATTTTGAATGATGTGATGTTTTTTTGATTCTTTGCAAATCAAACTATAATATTTGATTGAGATGAAATTTTTTATGAAACAGATAGCAATGTTAATGCTGATGCTTTTTTTGCAGCAAGTTGTTCTAAATAAATTATATGTCAAAAATAACTATGACCGCCCTGACTTTCCGTCAAGGCGGTCATAGTCATGTTTAATAGCCATTGCCAAATTACAGCTTTTCCATGTTGCGTTTCACGAACTCACTTAAGTCCTTGCCTTTCAGCAGGTTCTTCGAAAGCAATGCGAGGTCGTAAATCTGACGCACGGTGGCTTCGCGTTCGTCTTCCGATTTGGCAAGCAGGCCAGCGATGACTGGATTGTTGGTGTTGAGCATCAGCGTGTAGCTGTCGGGCATGGTGCCGTAGAACGACATCGGGCTGCCGCCCATCTGTTCCATCTCCTTCATACGACGCATCCACTCGTTTTGTGTGATTTCCACAGGCGCGTCGGTATCGGCGGCATTGCAGAATTCCACGTTGAACCTCACCTTGTCGATGACTTTCTCGAAGGCGGCTTTCACGTCTTCCTTCTGCTTGTCGTCAAGACCGGAAGCCTTTTCCGCTTCTTCTTTCACGATGAGCTTGTCGATGGTGTTTGAATCGACGCGGGCAAACATGGTCTTCGTTTCGCTGTCGCCCATTTTCTGCTCGAAGGCGCTGATGAAGTGTGCATCGAGGATGCCGTCCATCATCAACACGTTGTAACCACGTGTCTTGGCGGCTTCGATGTTAGTGTATTGGTCGTCCTTGTCGGTGGCGTAGAGATAGACGAGGAATTTGTCCTTGTTGGTTTGGCTTTCCTTGATGTACTCCTTGTATTCTTCGATGGTGTAATACTTGTCGTCGGTATCCTTGAAGAGGAAGAATTTCTCGGCGCGTTCGTAGAACTTCGGGTCGCTGATCATGCCGTATTTGATGAAAACGCTGATGTCGTCCCAGTTCTTCTCGAAGGTCTCGCGGTCTTTCTTGAAGAGTTCGTCCAGCTTTTCGGCCACTTTCTTTGTGATGTAGGTGGAAATCTTCTTCACGTTTTGGTCGCTTTGCAGGAACGAACGGCTGACATTCAGCGGGATGTCGGGCGAGTCGATGACACCGTGCAGCAACGAGAGGAACTCGGGCAGGATGCCTTCCACCGAATCGGTGACGAACACTTCGTTGCAGTAGAGCTGGATCTTGTTGCGTTGGAATTCGTAGCGGTTCTTCACTTTCGGGAAGTAGAGAATGCCGGTGAGGTCGAATGGATAATCCACGTTGAGGTGGATGTGGAACAATGGCTCGCCAAAGTTCATCGGGTAGAGCACATGGTAGAAATCGTTGTATTCTTCGTCCTTGATGTCGGTCGGAGTCTTCTTCCACAATGGTGCCACTTCGTTGATAATCCAGGGCTTTTCGACTTCGCGTGTCTTCGGCTTCTTGTCTTCTTCGTTCTCTTGGCCGCTGAGCGGAGCCGAAGCGTCCTCATCAATAGGTTCCTGAACTTTCTTGGTGCCAAACTGAATCGGTACGGGCAGGAACTTGCAGTATTTCTCCAACAATTCGCGGATGCGGCTCTCTTCGAGGAATTCTTGTGCGTCGTCGGCAATATAGAGGATGACGTCGGTGCCACGGTCGCCTTTCGGAATGGCGTTCATGGTGTAGGCTGGGCTGCCGTCGCATTCCCAAATGACGCCGTCCATGCCTTCTTCCTTACACGACTTTGAGATGAGCGCGACTTTCGACGAGACCATAAAGGCGGAATAGAAGCCCAAGCCAAAATGTCCGATAATGTTGGCAGCCTCGGCTTCGCTTTGCGTCTTGAACTTGGCGACGAACTCTTCGGCTCCCGAGAAGGCAATCTGGTTGATGTATTTATCCACCTCTTCGGCGTTCATGCCGATGCCGCGGTCGCGGATGGTGAGGGTCTTCTTCTGCTTGTCGATTTCCACCTTGATGGTGAGGTCGCCCAATTCACCCTTGAAATCGCCTGATGTGGCGAGGGTTTTCAGCTTTTGCGTGGCATCCACGGCATTGCTGATGATTTCACGAAGAAAAATTTCTTGGTCGGAATATAAGAACTTCTTGATGACAGGGAAAATGTTTTCTGTCTTTACTCCAATGTTTCCTGATTGCATATTGTTGTGTATTTGAATTCGCGGTTTTTATGGGTCGCTTTGCGTCATTGCGAGGCACGAAGCAATCCAGATGACGGGGGCAGATAGTCAAAATGCGTGCCAACAGAAAAACTGACATTTTGGCAAAACTGTCATCGAAAAAATCACAGCAACTTCAGCAGCTCTGCTTCTATTTCTTCGTCCATGTTTTTCCAGAAGCCTTCAAATAGTTTAATGAGCTTTCCTTCGCGGTCGATAAGGAATAGGTTGGGGTAGCCTTCTACTCGGTATTCTTTGGGCAACGAGCCATCGGAAAGTAGAACGGTATAGGTGACGCCGCGCTTGTTCAGGAATTCTTTCATTTCTTCCTTGGTGTCGTAAGGATTGATGCCAATCATGGCGAAGCCTTTATCGGCATATTTCTCGTGGAGCTTCTGCAAGCCTGGCAAGGCGGCGCAGCATGGGGCACAACCTTGGTAGAAGAAATCGAGCAACACGATTTTGCCTTTCAGGTCGGAGAGACTAATGGAGTCTCCTTCTACAGATTCCAAAGTCCATTGCGGCACCGTTTCACCTTCCTTCAAAGGTTCTGGGGCTTGGTATGGCTCGTAATCTTTTAGGATAACATGCGACGGAATGGCTTGCAAATCAATGCGCGACATGTCGGCTTCTTCTTTAAATCTGGTGAGACGAAATTCGTCGTATTGGTACATGGTGTCGCCTTGCTCAACAACGTCGAAAGCGATGGAATATTGGATGGGAATGTAATCGCTTTTGGCAATCCAGAGGTTTACTTCGTAACGGATTGTTTGCATGTCAAAAATGGTGTCAGGCTCAAGATTTGTCCAGAAATAATCTACCAAATAACATGTCTTGCCGTTTAGTCGGGTCTCCGAGAGAGAATAGGTGAGGGTGCTGTCGGCAAAGTCTTCTTCGCTGAGGAGCGGATAGCAGCTTTTGCTTGTCAAAGGTGTGTAGAATGTGCGATTGTGTCGTCCGCCGATGATTAGTTCAGCCCATTTGTCGCACAACATGATGGATCCGGTGCTGTCATTGTAGCTAACTGATTCTTTTCCAGTATAAAGATTATAGCCGATCCAATCCGAACTTTCAGAGGACATGGCAAAGTATTTTCCGAAGATTGTGTCGTCTGGCATTTTCTTGAAGTCGCATGTGTAGCGCGTTTCAGTGGTGTCAGGCCCTGACAGCCATTTCTTCAGGTGTGTCATTTCGTAATGACCGCTTTCGATGGATTGGCATTTCTGTCGTGATTTTCTGGTTACCTCCTCAATGGTAGGTTGCTGGCAGCTTGCAAGGATTAGCAAAGATGCAATGATGATAAGAATCTTTTTCATGGTAAGTTGGATTAGAGATTGCAAATTTAAAGTTTTTTGCATTCAAGAATCCGTTTTACTGGATTTAGACTGCTTTTTGAAAGAAAAAAAGCAAAAACGTCAGATGCATATTTCGTGATAGAAAAATTCTTTATTTTTGTGAAACAAAATATTATGCCTTATGAAAAGATTATATGCTTTAATGACGCTGCTGTTTCTTGTTGGAAGGGTATTTGCACAAGTGATTGTAAACGAGACATTTGAAAGTGGCAATGTGGTAGGTCAAGCGCCAACGGGTTGGATCTGCGATGATAATGGATGGAAAGCCGGCATCACCATTCCGGATAACAATGAGGCCCGAGGTAGGAAACCGCATTCCGGCGACTGGTATATGTATGCCACCTATAACATGAATGTGTGGGCCTATAAAGAAATTAACGTGACTGCTGAAAGTTACTATCGCGTCTCTTTCTGGTATTCCACTTGGCATGTCGATCACTTCGATTTGGAAGTCAAAGCTGGAACAAATGCCAATCCTTCTGCTATGACGACCATAGTGGTGCCGCAGATGATAGTCGCCAATGAAGATTTCGAACAGATTTCTGGCGTGTTTCAGGCAACGGCTTCAGGCACTTACTATGTGGGTTTCCATAGCGTGGCTGACAATGGTCCTTGGTATATGTCGATTGACGACATCGTCATTGAGCAAACCGAGCAGTACAACTTCGCTCTTGAACAGCTCACGCCCGACACAACGACTTATTTCGGCGAAGAAACCTATCTGCGTTTCGCCCTCACCAACACTGGTGACGAAATCGAGACGGTTAGCCTCAATAATCTGAGTTCAAGCGACTTGGATGCCGCCTTTTTTGTGGACGGTTCACAAGCCAGCCAAGTCACGCTTCCCGTTGGCGAAACGAAGGATGTGATTGCCGTTGCCACTTTGCCAATGAACCTAGGCGATGGTCAGGAACTGCATGTCCGTCTTGATGTGGCTTCGACTCATTCTTCTCACGTTGAGACTGCCGATTTCAAGGTCACAGCATTGGCTCCTTTTAGCGATTTCCCGTTGGAAGAAGGCTTCGAGAATGCCTTTGTCCCTGCAGGCTGGCAGAATCGCGCTCTTAACGGAAATTATGCCTTCGACCGTGTTGAGGATTGCTCTACACCCGATGCTACACCGCACGATGGCAGCCAATTTATGGCACGTTTCTTCACCTACACTAATGCTGCTGACAATAATGCTGAATTGGTCTCGCCCAAGATGGAATTGAGCAACACGGGCAATGTCGTGCGCTTTTGGATTTATCGTAACGGCAACCACAACATCAACCGTCCTGACCGTATTAATGTGTATTACAATACCGAGCCTCATGCCGAAGGTGGCCAACTGCTTGGAACGGTGAATCGTGCTACTTTCCTAGAGCCGCTCATCGATGATGTGGATGATTGGTATGAGTATTCGTTCACTTTCGATGCGCCTACGGGCTATGGCTTTGTTGTCTTCGAAGGCGTTAGCGGCTATGGCTGGAACCTGCTGATTGACGATATCTTTGTAAGTAACTCGGTCGAAGACCATGATGCTCCTTCTATTGTGAGTGTTACGGGTAATCAGACCTATGCCGATACTGAGATGAACTTCAATCTTCGTGTGCGTGATGCCTCGGGTGTGCCAGCTACTTTCGATGCTACCTATACTATTTGGGGTGTCGATTATCCTATCACTCTGGCACGCGATGCTAAGCAGGGTAGGGGAAACTACGACTTCAACGCCACACTGCCGGCTTTCGACAATCACACACATGGCACCATGGTGGTTCATCTCGTTGATGATTTGGGTAATGCAGCCGACTCTGATCCTATCGAAATCCGATGGGACTTCCAATGCCCGTTGCTTTATGAGCCTTTTGAAGAATGCGATATCCTCTCTATTCCTGAAGGTTGGACACAACAAGGCAACGAGACCATGTGGCAGTGGTGGGTGCTTGGTCCGACTAATTATGCCGATTACGACGAGAACGAGTTTTATGTGGAACCTCATGGCGGTCAACGTCAAGCCGTACTTGAATGGGACGACTACAACAACGCTCCACAAGACCAAACTCTTGTCACGCCAACGCTAACCATCACGCGTCCAACCACTTTGACTTTCTGGACTTGGGCGCAATATGGCTCACCTTATTATGACCATTTTGCTGTTCGTGTGCTCGATTGTAGCGAAGGTACTTGGGAAGACAAATGGGATGCTGCCGATTTGCCTTACGGACAAATCAACGCATACGATGAACCGATTTCTGTCAACTTGGACGAATACCAAGGCAAGAACATCAAGATTGGCTTCCGTGGCTATAACGACTTTGGCGAGTTCCTTGGCTGGGACTGGTTCATCGATGATGTAAAGGTCGTGCCTACTGATACTACCAATGTCTCTGTTGGCCAAACCGAAATCGCTAATCTGCGCCTCTATCCGAATCCTGCCCAAGGTCAACTGCACATCGAGGCTGCTGACAATATTCTTTCGATTGAACTCATCGGCATGAATGGCGTGATGGTCGAGAACAAGAAAGTGAATGCCCCTTGCATTTGCCTCGACCTCGAAGGCTATTCAGCAGGTCTTTACCTTATTAATATAGTTACCGCCGAGGGTGTCGTCGTCAAGAAGATTTCTATTACTGACTAAGCCGATTCTTCGCTAAAACCAACAAAAAAAGGTCGCTCATCGAGCGACCTTTTTTGTTGTCAGAAGCATGACTTCTTATTTCACTTCCTTCACATTGTCCATACCGACTTGGACAGCCTGCATGTTCAAAGGAATAAGTTTGTGAGCGCGTTCTGGCAGTGAGTGTCTC
>CALBNP010000008.1 GCA_937896505.1 uncultured Bacteroidales bacterium
TGGATGGTAAGATTTATTTCTGCATTGACTTCCAACACGTTAAGCCAGGTAAAGGTAACACAATCATGCGTATCAAACTGAAGGATGTGCTCAGCGGCAACGTCCTTGAAAAGCGTTTTGATATCGGTGTCAAATTGGAAGATGTCCGCGTTGAACATCGTCCTTACCAGTATCTTTATAAGGAAGGTGAAGACTTCATCTTCATGCACACCGAAAACTACGATCAAATCCCGATTGCTGAAGGCAACATTACGGGCGTGAAGTTCATGAAGGAAAACGACATCGTCGATGTGGTGGTTGACGCATCAACCGAAACCATCCTCTACGCTGAAATGCCAGTGAAGACTGTCCTCCAGGTGACCTACACCGAACCTGGCGAAAAGGGCAACACTGCTACCAACGCTCTGAAGGAAGCTACCGTCGAAACCGGTGCTATGGTTCGCGTGCCTCTGTTCATCAACACCGATGACCTGATTCGTATTGACACCCGCACAGGTGAATACTGCGAACGCGTGAAGGCATAAGCCATTTATTATTAAACCAACGAAGAGGATGCAAAAAGTCGGACGACTTGCTACTGCATCCTCTTTTTTTTTGTACTTTTGCGCAAAATTTGAATGAAAATGAAACGTTTTGGTATTATCGTAGCATTGTTCGTAATGCTTTTTGGTTGCTCGCTTCAGTCGCAAGCGCAGCTCTTTGGCCCTGAAAACGGAATGAAGGGTAGGGTAGTCTATGGCGGCAATTTCGGTTTTGGCGTGTCGGGCTACTATCTCAATCTCTTGCTTGCCCCTCAGGTCGGCTATCGTATTACCAATTCATGGGAAATCGGTGTCAGGGGAACCTACAACCTCCAATGTTATTTCAACCGAGTGTATGGAAACGAGACTTATCATTGGTTTGGTCCAGGAGCCTACACCAATCTCGAAATCGCATACGGCATCTTTGCCCATGCCGAATACGAAGGGCTTTATTGCGTGTCGAACTTCAATCACCAGCAAGTGGCGACCCCGCAACGTTGGTTCAACAGCTATTTCGCTGGCGGCGGTTATCGCAGCTACATGGAAAACGGCAGTTTTGCCTATTTCATGATTCTTTATAATCTGGGTTGGCACAATGTCAATGTGGAAACGCCTTACAGGACTCCAATTCTCATCCGAGTCGGATATTGCTTCTGATGGATTGGGATTTTCTGGACTTCGTTTAGTTCAGAAATAGCGTTGCAACAATTGTCAGAATTTCCCTATTCTGTCTAATTCACGCTTCGAATCCTTGGTTTTCAAGGTTTCGCGCTTGTCGAAGAAGTGCTTGCCTCGTGCCAAGGCAATGTCCAACTTGGCTAATCCCTTGTCGTTGATAAACAACGTGACGGGGATGATAGTGAAGCCTTTTTCGTTCACTTTATTCTTCCATTTGCGAAGCTCGCGTTGGGTGAGCAACAGTTTGCGGTCGCGCTTGGGGTCGTGGTTGTTGTAGGTGCCCATCTCATATTCAGCAATGTGCATGCCGATGACAAACAACTCGTTGCCCTTGAAGGAACAGTAAGAGTCGGCAAGGCTGGCTTTGCCTGTGCGTATCGACTTGATTTCGGTGCCTGTCAAGGCAATGCCCGCGGTAAGAGTCTCTTCAAGGAAGTACTCGAAAGTGGCGCGTTTGTTCTTAATTCTGATGTTGTTGTTCCTTTTTTCCATAATGGCCGCAAAAATACACAAAATTCTCTATTTTTGCCCCCATGAATACACTCGGACATATTTTTACATTGACGACTTATGGCGAATCGCATGGTCTGGCTATTGGCGGTGTGATTGATGGTTGTCCTTCCAACTTGAAGATTGATTTCCAACTGATTGAAGAAGAACTGAATCGCCGGAAAACGGCTCAGTCGGCAATGGCATCGCAACGCCATGAAACTGATCAAGTGGAATGGCTCTCAGGTTTGCTTGATGGGGTCACATTAGGTACACCTATCGCGTTCGTCGTGCGAAATGAAGATTGTAAATCAAGTGATTATGAGAGTTTGAAGGATGTCTATCGCCCTTCTCATGCTGATTATGCTTACGATCAAAAGTATGGCATTCGTGATTGGCGTGGTGGAGGGAGAGCATCGGCTCGGACGACTCTGCCGCTTGTGGTGGCTGGCGCCATCGCAAAGCAGATTCTTCAGGGCAAAGGTATTTCGGTGAGTTCTGAGATTTTCTCGATGGGTGATGCAGAGCAGGCAAGAATGGCTGGAGATTCGGTCGGAGGCGTCGTCAAAGGTGTAATAAAAGGTGTCCCTGCCGGTCTGGGAGAGCCGATGTTTGGAAAATATAGTGCCGAGTTGGCCCATGCCATGTTCTGTCTTCCTGCCGTGAAGGGTTTCGAGATTGGCGATGGATTCGCTTTGGCCGAAATGAAAGGTTCTGAAGCCAATGACCTGTTTGTCAATAAGAATGGACGAATATGTACGGCTACAAATCACTCAGGAGGCATTCAAGGTGGTATCAGTAATGGCGAAGACATCACCTTCAAGGTGGCTTTCAAACCGATTCCAAGCATTGCCCAGACGCAGCAAACCGTGAATAGGGCAGGGGAAAGGTGCGAAATCGCAGTCGGAGGCCGTCATGATGTGTGTGCCTTGCCGCGCGTCTTGGTTCTTGTTGAGGCTATGGCCGCGATGGTAACGCTTGATTTGTTGTTTCAGTCCGCGATGAATGACGGATTTTGATTTGTAAAAACGCGATTCATAGCGTCTCCCAAATGATTATTTTTCATACAGAAGCACTCCAGAAACCATCCAATGGCTGAAACTTTCGCCTTCGTCTTCGCCTTGTGGGATGGCGATTCGCATGGTGTGATGTCCTGGTTTCAAGTAGTTTAAGTCAAAATACACTGGATTGGTGGCCGTTCCTGGGCACCAACCTGAACGTGAGTAGTCTGATGAAGAAACGCCATTCCAGAAATTGCCTGAAACGGGGTTCTGGTCGCGGAAGGTTGCGCAGTCGCAACGCCAAGGTGTGTGCGTGAAGCTTTTCTGTCCGTCAACGAAGATGGCGTTTTCTTTCGGGTTGAATTCATCGCCGCCATCCCAACCGCCGTGACCCGTGCTGATGTAGCGAAGACGAACATTTTCAGCGCCTTCTGGAATGTCGAATTCCACTTCGAGGGTGTCGGTGAGGAAAAGTCGTCCGTAGTTTTGGCCAGCCATCTCCATCACATTGCAAGTGTTGAACAACGGCTCTGAATGGGAGTGGCAAGGCCCTTCATTCCATTCAAAATCACCAGGATAGGCTACAATGTCAAGACTGAGCTTGTGACCGCCTCCGTCGTAGTTGCCGATGAAGGCACCAATCAGCACATCGCCACGCAGACGGTCGGCCAATTCGGTGACTTCCTGCTTGTAGTAGTTTTCGTCAAGCCAAGTCAGGCCATCGATTTGCACGCGGTCGTTGAAATGTCCAATGCCAAACGAAGTAAAGAATCGCACCAGTTCTACAGGTGGAAGGTAATCGTTTTCATCCTTGATGCCTTGGTATTCCTTGCCATCGCGATCTTTGAAAACGGGTAGCGCTTCAAGGCCTTGGGTAAGACCGTCGGCAAAACTTTTCGTTTTTTCTGTCGGAATGACGAAGATAGAGGCGGTGCGGTCGTAGGCATCGCCATTGGAGCGTTGGTGTATCTCGGCAAACAGTTGATAATGTTTAGGAAAAGCTTGAAGATTCATGCGTTTGACAATCAGTGAACCGCTGCTGAAATGAATGACGGTGTCGAAGGGAATCTCACCGCTGAAAGGTTCGTAGTTGGCGAAATGGATTTGGTCGTCGGTGAAGACTGGAATGCGAATCACGAGCTTGTCTTTCCGGATTTGGCTCAGCTCGCGGCTGCTTTTCCGTTGGCCCATGTTGAAAGGGATCAAGTCGATAGGCAGGGCTTTTTGAGTCTTTACCTCTTTTAAGTCGGTGATATAGTTTCCGTTACGGGCGCAACGTATCATCACGCCTTTCAAGCAGGCATAATTTGCCATCGGTGTTGCGTTGAAATTTAGGTCGTTGGTCATCCACACTTCGATGGTGTTCGAGTTGATGCTGGTCTTGTATTTTGTGCAATCGTAGCCCAAAACCTTCTCCTTACCTTCTTCTGTAAATGTAATTTGCTCGTTGTGAATTGTTTGTGAACAATAAAACAACTCGTCGGCATATTTCAGAAAGGTGAAGATGGAGTCGTTGGCGTAATCTACAAAGGTGACCGTTTCGGCATAGCCAGGAATGGGATTCTGGACTTCGTTTCCAAGATCTTTGATTTTCAGTTGGTCTCTGACTTGGTTCACGCTGACAAAGGATGTGTCTCCACCTTCAACGCCTTTTGCGTAGCTTTGGTAGGTGAGAAAATGCTGTCCGAAACAGGTTGTTGAAAGCAATAAACTGATGATAATGAGTAAGTTTTGTTTCATTTTTGTAGATTTAATAAACGAAGCATCCGATGATGCCTGAAATGACGATGAGTAAGATAGGATTGGCTTTGAAGAAATAGGAAGCTACGAAAGCAGCCCCGCAGATGCCGATGCTGAGATAGTTTTGCAGTTCGCCCCACGAACCGAAGTTCTGCACGTTCATCATATTGAGTCCGGCGGCGAAGATGAGTCCGGCAATGGCTGGCTTAAGCGCTTTCAAAGTGTTATCCATCAATGGATTGCCTTTCTTCTTCATGAACAATCTGATGATGAAATAAACCATGATAATGGATGGGAGGCACAAGGCAAATGAGGCCAATAGCGAACCGCCGAAGCCTGCTGTCGTGTAGCCAACATAAGTGGCTAAGTTGATGGAGATTGGCCCTGGTGTCATTTGTGAGATGGCAACCATGTCGGCAAATTCGGTCGTGCTCATCCATGCGTAGTTATCGACCACTTCATGTTGTATGAGCGAGAGCATGGCATAGCCTCCGCCAAAGCCCAGTACGCCAATCTTGATGAAGACCCAAAGAAGTTGCAGGTATATCATGGCTTGTCCTCCTTTTTGGCACACCTATTAATATATATAGCGTAGCAAAAGCTTCCAACGATGGCGGCGATGATGACGTAGGCGGGTGAAATCTTGCACCACCAGATGAGGAAAACCGTGGCCAAAGGTATGATGGCGGTTTTCCAATTCAGCTTTGCCGATTTCACCATGCGCAGTGAAGGAGCGAGAATGAGCGCTACAACGCATGGACGGATGCCCTTGAAGATGCGTTCCACAACTGGCAAGTCGCGGTATTCGTGGAATACGGTCGCAAGAAGCAAAATAATGGTGATGGAGGGGATGATGGCACCCAACATGGCAGCAACGGCACCTCTTGTCCCATCAATGCGATGTCCGACGTAAAGTGCTGTGTTGACGGCAAATACGCCTGGCAGCGATTGGATGACGGCAATCATGTCCCAAAACTCATCGGCATCAATCCACTTCTTTTGGTCAACGACGGCTTTCTCCACCATCGAGAGCATGGCATAGCCGCCGCCTAAGGTGAAGGCTCCGATTTTGAAGAATGTTGCGAAGAGTTGTAGCGATTTTTTCATACTGCAAAAATAAATATTTTGTTTGTATCAAAAAAAATAGTACGTTTGCAGACTAAATCTTTTTTGTTATGACAATATTAGAAGCTATTCCTATGACTTTCGACCGGCCAGAGGCTTGGCAATGGTTGATTCAGTTTTGCATTTTGGCCACGGCCTTGTTGCTGGGCAATGTCTTGCGCACGCAAGTTCCTTTCTTGAAAAAGAGCCTTCTGCCTTCGGCGTTGCTTGGTGGCATGTTGCTTCTGGTTTTCAAGGCTTTCCCTGGTTGCCGCGACATTATCAATAAGCCAGTAATGGAAGTGATTACTTACCATGCCCTGGGTCTTGGTTTTGTTGCATTGGCATTGAAGAACAATAAGATAGAATCTAAGTCGTCGCCTATGAAAGTGATTGAGACGGGCGCACTTACGGCTTCTACTTATGTCATTCAAGGCATCGTGGGTCTGTTGGTTTCTATTCCGTTTTTCTATTTCGGTAAGAAACTGTTCTACGCTGCGGGTCTGCTTTTGCCGATGGGCTATGGCCAAGGACCTGGTCAGGCGTTGAACTTTGGCAAAATCTACACCACAGAGGCAGCTGCTCAAGGAATCCCGTTTGCAGGTGCCGACTTTGGCTTGTCAATCGCTGCAATGGGTTTCATTGTAGGTAGCGTTATTGGGGTGATTTACATGAATATCCTTCGCAAAAAAGGCAAATTGTCGTCCCACAAAATGGCGGGTGCGCAAAAAAATAAATTGGCCGACTATGAAGGAAAGAACGAAATTCCTGATGCAGAATCAATTGATAAGCTGTCGGTGCAGATTTGCATGGTGCTGTTCGTCTATTTCCTTGTCTATCTGTTCACTAACTGGATTCAAGGCATGGATTTAGGCAATTTTGGCACTAATACGCTGAAACCTATGCTTTGGGGATTCAACTTCCTGCTCGGTACGTTGTTCGGTATTCTCTTCAAGTGGATCCTGGGACGTTTCAAGAAGGCTCATATCGTTGAACGCGAGTACATTAACAACTACATGCTGAACCGTATCAGCGGTTTTTGTTTCGATATTATGATTGTTGCAGGAACGGCAGCCATCAGCTTCGACGAATTTGGTACTTTTGTGTTGCCATTCATCATCATTTGTGCATTGGGTGCTTTGGCCACTTTCGTTTATGTGCTGGTCATTAGCAAGCATCTTTATCCCGATTACAAGTACGAAGGTTTCTTCTCGATGTTCGGTATGCTTACGGGAACGGCTTCGAATGGCATGATTCTGTTGCGCGAAATCGACCCGAAATTTGAGACGCCTGCTGCCAACAACTTGGTTTTGCAGACCTTGGCAGCTATTGTATTGGGTTTCCCAGTGCTCTTGCTGATGGGCTTTGCGCCGAAGAGTCTCACCTCCACATGGATTACTTTGGGCATCTTGGTGGTTTTCTGGACTGTTTTGACGCTTTTCATGTTGCGCACCAAGATTTTCAAGAAGAAGGAGAGAAAGTGAAAAAGTTGTTTTGCGGCTTTTGGGCTGCAAAATGGCAATAAAAAAAGCCTCGAGTTATCGAGGCTTTTTTGATGTTTGTTGATTGACCAATTAGTGTTTGACAGCTTCTTTGATTCTAGCTTTCTTACCACGGAGGCCGCGGAGATAGTAGATGCGTGACTTGCGGACTACGCCTTCCTTGTTGAGTTCGATGTTCTCAATCATAGGTGAAGCCACTGGGAAGCATCTTTCGACACCGATGTTGTTCGATATCTTTCTGACGGTGAAAGTAGCGGTCTTGCCACAGCCACTGCGCTTCAGGACGATGCCTTGGAACTTTTGCAGACGTTCCTTTTGTCCTTCGATGATTCTGTAGGTTACGGTGATGGTATCACCAGCTCTGAACTTCGGAAAATCTTTTACAACAATCTGATCTTCAACGAATTGAATTAATGCTTGTTTGCTCATTTTATATGTATTTTTGTATATTTTTCCTCAAAAAACGGGTGCAAATATACAAATTATTTGAATGCAAACACTTACAATTCGCTTTTTTTGAAAATTTCGTATAATTCGGGTCGGCGTTCTTGGGTGCGCTTGATGGCTTGTTCCATTTTCCATTCGTTGATTTTCAAGTCGTTACCCGAAAGAAGTATTTCTGGCACGTCCCAACCTTTGTAGGAACGTGGCCGAGTATATACCGGAGGCGAAACCAAACCATCTTGGAAAGAGTCGGAGAGGGCAGAGGTTTCGTCGCCTAAAGCACCAGGAATGAGGCGGACGAGACTGTCAACCAAGACGGCTGCGCCCAACTCGCCACCTGAGAGTACGTAGTTTCCGATGGAAATTTCGCGCGTGACGAGATGCTCGCGAATACGCTCGTCGATGCCTTTGTAGTGCCCGCAAAGAATGATAATGTTCTCTTTCATAGAGAGTTGGTTGCAAAGCGGTTGGTCGAGCATTTCGCCGTCGGGACTCATGTAGATGACTTCTTCGTAGTCGCGTTGGCTCTTCAAGTGGCTGATGCAGTTGTCAACAGGCTCAATCATCATCACCATTCCTGCGCCAGCGGCAAAAGGGTAGTCGTCAACCTTGTGGTGCTTGTCGGTGCTGTAGTCGCGTAGGTTGTGAAGACCGATTTCAACGATGCCTTTGTTGATGGCTCGCTTGATAATGGATTCGGTGAAAGGTCCCTCAAACATCTCGGGAAATATGGCAATGATGTCGATTCTCATTTGGTGAAATTTTCGGCAAAAATACTGATAAATGCAGAATAAAGCGTACCTTTGCGGTGTTTTTAATTTTGCAATATGAAGAAACTATCTCTCTTATTGGTGCTTCTGGGCTCGATGTGTTTCGCCCAAGCACAAATCGCCCCAAACAAGTATTGGGTGCAGTTTACTGACAAGAACAATTCGCCTTATTCGATTGACAATCCTGAAGCCTTTTTGAGTCAGCGCGCGCTGCAACGCCGTGCTAACCAAGGTATTGCTATCGACGAGTATGATATTCCTGTCAATCCGCAATATCTACAGGCTGTTGCCGATTGTGGTGCCGAACTCATCAATCCGTCGAAATGGCTCAATGGCGTGACGATTCACACTACTGAACCTGCTGTCGTCGAAGCCATCAACGCTTTGGAATTTGTGGCGGCTGTCCGTTGCTGCGAGTATGATGACGAAGCACAATTAGCTAAGGAACGTTGGTTGGCCAAGGAAATGGAAATGCTTGAGGCTGGCAATGTGAATAGAGGTTATTATGGTGGCGCTTACGATCAGATTCACCAGCTGAATGGCATCGCCTTGCATGATAGTGGATTTGCTGGCGAGGGCATGGTCATTGCTGTGCTTGATGGCGGTTTCGTTGGTGCCGATACCCATCATTGCTTCGACAATATGCGCGAAGAAGGCCGTCTGCTTGGAACGCGCGATTTCGTCTATCATAGCAACAATGTCTATACGCAAAGTTCGCACGGTTGCAGCTGCTTGAGCACGATTGGTGCCTACGACCCTCAGAATATGGTTGGAACGGCTCCCAAGGCTTCTTTCTATTTGATTCACACTGAAGATGGTGATTCTGAAAATATCATAGAAGAATACAACTGGGTTTCGGGTGCCGAATATGCCGACAGTTTGGGTGTGGATGTGTGCTCCACCTCGTTAGGTTACATCACTTTCGATATGCCGCAATGGAACCATCCATTTGAACATTATGACGGCAAAACCGCTCCGATGACAATAGGTGCAGAAATCGCCGCATCGCGTGGTATGCTTTGCCTCAATTCTGCTGGTAATGAAGGTGATGGAGTATGCACTTTGGGCATTCCGGCCGATGCTGAGCATATCTTGACCATCGGTGCTGTTGATGATAGAGGCGAGCGTGCTGGTTTCAGCTCGGTAGGCCCTACCTACGATGGCCGTATCAAACCCGATGTGATGGCTATGGGCTATAATACCTATGTGGCAACATCGAATGGTGGCTATTCCAATGGTAGTGGTACTTCGTTCTCATGTCCAGTTATGGCTGGCATGGTGACTTGCTTGTGGCAGGCATTCCCAAATGCTACAGCTGCCGAAATCAGAGATGCAGTACGCCAATGCTCAAATCGTGTACAAAATCCTGATAATAAATATGGTTATGGCATTCCAGATTTCCAGGAAGCTTTGGGCTTGTTGCCGGTTCATGAAATTGTAAAGACTGACAACATCATTTCTGTATATCCTAATCCATCTCGCGGTGCGGTTAACGTCAAGTTGATGGAAGGCGCTGAAGCTAACGTCCATGTCTGCGACTATATGGGCCGCCAATTATTCTCCTATCACTTCAACGGATTGAATCATACCACTTTGGAAAACGAGTTGAACGAACTTTCAACGGGAATCTATTTCATTTCCGTCAATTCCGAATCGGGAAATCAGACCCTGAAACTTGTGATTACGAAGTGAATCCAGACTTTGTGAAAAACAATAGAGGGGCGTGTTGAACGTCCCTCTATTTTGTTAATAACCTGTCGTTTCAGATTTTATTCGGCAGTGTTGAGCAGTGGTGCTGGCGTGTTGTAAACGCGAGCTGCCAGCTCTTTGTCGAGCATATACATGCCGTAGTTGTTGCTTTCCAGCATCTTGCACTGATAGATGAGGTCGCGGGCGTTTTCTTCTTCTTCAACTTGTTCGTCGATGAACCAAGCGAGGAAGTTTTGTGCTGCATAGTCCTTGTCGTCGTCAGCGATGTGGCAGAGGTTGTTGATGAGCGAAGTCACCTTCTTTTCGTGTTGGAGGGTTTGCTCGTAAGCGGCCAGAGGGCTTGCCCATTCGGTATCGACAGCTGCGATAGGGGCGAGGACGACTTTCTCGTCTTGCGAATGCAGGTAGTTGATGAAGATTTCGGCATGGGCTTGTTCTTCCTGGAATTGAATCTTGAACCAGTTGGCAATGCCCTTGAAACCTTTCTTGTACATGTCTTGCGACATGCTCAGATAAAGGTAGGCCGACCACATCTCAGCATTGATTTGCTCGTTGAAGGCTTTTGCTAAATTCTTACTAATCATAGTTTTATAATTTTGTGGTTGATATTGTATGTTTCTTCTTGTAGAGACGCGATTCATCGCGTCTCAATAAAATCATTTGCCAAAATAGCGCTTGAAGAGACCTTCGAAGCCTTTGCCGTGGCGAGCTTCGTCCTTGGCCATTTCGTGAACGGTGTCGTGGATGGCGTCGAGGTTGCGTTCTTTGGCGATACGGGCAATGCGCATCTTGTCTTCGCAAGCACCGCATTCAGCCAGCATGCGCTTTTCGAGGTTGGTCTTGGTGTCCCAAACCACATCGCCGAGCAGTTCTGCGAACTTGGCGCAGTGTTCGGCTTCTTCAAAAGCGTAACGCTTGAAAGCTTCTGCAATTTCTGGATAGCCTTCGCGGTCGGCTTGACGGCTCATAGCCAGATACATACCCACTTCGGTAGCTTCGCCCATGAAGTGTGCGTTGAGGTCCTTGATCATGTCGTCGCCAGTGCCTTTGGC
>CALBNP010000009.1 GCA_937896505.1 uncultured Bacteroidales bacterium
CTTTATTTCGACCAAATGCAAATCGACCCTGCCAATTTCAGCATGGATGGAGTAGGGGAAGACATGTTTTTCCTTTCCAACGGCCACATCAGCCCGATGTTCTACAGCATCTTGGCTCACCGCGGCTATTTCCCCGTCAGCGAATTGGCTACCTTCCGCCGTCTTGGAACGCGTCTGCAAGGCCATCCTACTACCGCTGAAGGACTTCCTGGCGTTCGCATTGCCAGCGGTTCGTTGGGGCAAGGCTTGTCGGTTGCCGTTGGTGCCGCCCAAGCCAAACGCCTGAATGGCGACAAACATCTCGTCTTCGTCCTCATGGGCGATGGTGAGCAAGAAGAAGGTCAGATTTGGGAAGCTGCCATGTATGCTCCCGCAAAAGGCGTCGATAACCTGGTGGCTATCATCGACTACAATAAAAAGCAAATCGATGGTCCGACCGACGATGTGATGAACCTTGGCGACATGCGCGCCAAATACGAAGCCTTCGGCTGGGATGTCATCGAGATTGATGGCAACAACATGCAAGCCATAGTCAACGCATTGAATCTGGCTCGCGAAAACGCACATCAAGGCAACCCGCAACTCATCCTCGCTCACACCGAAATGGGCATGGGCGTCGATTTCATGATGGGCACACACAAATGGCATGGCTCGGCACCTAACGACGAGCAAGCCGCCAACGCACTCTCACAATTGGAAGAAACTTTAGGAGATTATTGATTATGGATTTCACAATACAAAACAACAAAGATACAAGATCGGGATTTGGCGAAGGTCTGCTTGAAGCGGGTCGCCGCAACCCGAAAGTGGTGGCTTTTTGTGCCGACCTCACTGGCTCATTGAAGATGGGCGATTTCGCAAAGGAATTTCCGGAGCGCTTTTTCCAGACAGGCATTGCCGAAGCCAATATGATTGACATGGCAGCCGGCATGGCCTTGAGCGGCTTTGTTCCTTTCACTGGAACTTTTGCAGCCTTCTCAACAGGTCGCGTCTATGACCAAATTCGTCAGAGCGTGGCCTATTCCAACAAGAACGTGAAGATTGCGGCTTCTCACGCTGGCGTTACGCTTGGCGAAGATGGTGCCACACACCAGATTTTGGAAGACATCGGCCTGATGAAGATGTTGCCTAACATGACGGTCATCGTACCTTGCGATTTCAACCAAACGAAAGCCGCTACCATTGCTGCGGCTGAATACGATGGCCCTGTCTATCTGCGTTTTGGCCGTCCGAAAGTACCGAACTTCACTCCCGTTGACGAGAAATTTGAAATCGGCAAAGCCCAAATGCTGCAAGAAGGCACCGACGTAACCATCTTCGCCTGTGGCCACCTCGTTTGGAAAGCCGTTCAGTCGCTCCCGATCCTGAAAGAGATGGGCATCAACGCCGAGTTGATTAACATTCACACCATCAAGCCATTGGATGTGGAAGCCGTTTTGAAATCGGTTGCAAAGACAAAGTGCGTCGTCACGGCAGAAGAACATCAACGCAATGGTGGCCTTGGCGACAGCATCGCCCAAGTGTTAGCCATGAACAATCCTTGCCCCATGGAAATGGTGGCTGTCAACGATGTGTTCGGCCAAAGCGGAACGCCCGACGAACTGCTGAAAGCCTATCATCTCGATACGCCCGACATCGTCGATGCCGTCAAGAAAGTCATTGCAAGAAAATAAATACAATTCTAACCGAACAGATCCAAAAGAACCAGGAATGATTGGGCTCGATTTGGGTTTGTCCGGTTAAAGAATGAATCTTCAAATATGGTAACCATGAATAGAATAATAAGATTTTCGTTCATCACCTTGGCATTGGTGAGTTTGGTTTCGTGCCAACAAAAAGAAGAGCCTAAGGAAAAACCTAAAGCCATGAATGTCATCTACATGATTGGCGATGGCATGTCGTTACCTGAAATCTACGCCACCATGTTGGCTACGGGCAACGATTTGGCTTTCAGCCAATTTCCATATTCAGGCATTGTGAAGACGAAGTCCGCTAGCAACGAAATCACCGATTCTGCAGCTGCGGGAACAGCTTTGGCTTGTGGCGGTAAGACGCGAAACGGCATGATTGGCGTAACACCCGATTCCATTCCAATGCGCTCCGTTTTGGACGTTTTGGCTGAAAATGGAAAAACGACAGGCATCGTCGTTACTTGCTATGCGACACACGCAACACCAGCCGCTTTCTATGCCAAAGTTCCAAGCAGGAAAGAGTATGAAACAATTGCTGAACAAATGATGGACTGCGACAACCTCAACCTGATGATTGGCGGTGGACGTTGGCATTTCAACCAACGTGAAGATGGCCGTAACCTCCTTGAAGAGATGACGCAGAAAGGCTGGACAGTATATGATACTTTGGCAAATATCGATGTCACCAATAAGAAATATGCCGTATTGGTTGAAGAGGAGCATTTGCCCGAAATTTCTGAAAGAGGCAATTTCTTGCCTCGCGGTGTCAAAACTGCTTTGGAAACGCTTGAGGATAGCGAAAATGGTTTCTTCCTCATGGTTGAAGGTTCGCAAATCGACTTTGCTTGCCACGCCAACGATTCCGCTTACATGGTTGACGAAGTGAAGGATTTCAGCGATGCCATCCAAGTAGCCATGGACTATGCCAAAACCCACGACAACACGCTGCTTGTCGTCACTGCCGACCACGAAACCGGCGGTTTGACGATGAAAGACCCAAAGGGACATTATAGCGATCCTGGTTTCAACTATTCAACATCAAGCCACACTTGCCTTCCTGTCATGGTATTTGCCTATGGTCCTGGTGCAGAGCAATTCACAGGATGGATGGAAAATAGCGATTTGAAAGGTAAGATACTGAATGCCTGCGGTATAGAAATAGAAAATGAAGGGTCAAACATTACTGACCAACAAATTGCGCCAGTCAAAGCCAATTTCGATACTAAACCCGAATAAAAAGCGTTGAAGAGAACATGAAGCTGTCTATCGTCATCGTCAACTATAATGTCGAGTATTTCCTCGAGCAATGCCTCTATTCAGTGCGTCGCGCCTTGCAAGGCATTGAAGGGGAAGTATTTGTGGTTGACAACAATTCCGTTGACGGCTCATTGAAAATGCTGGCGCAGAAGTTCCCTGAGGTGAAGGTCATCGCCAACAAGGAAAATGTTGGCTTTAGCCGTGCCAACAATCAAGCGATTCGTATCTCGACGGGCGAATATGTCTTGCTTCTCAATCCCGATACCGTTGTCGAAGACGACACCTTCTCGAAGTGCCTCGACTTTATGGATAGTCATCCCGATGCGGGCGGCTTGGGTGTGAAGATGGTAGATGGCAAAGGTAACTTCTTGCCCGAATCGAAACGCGGACTGCCTACGCCTGCCGCAGCGTTCTATAAGATGTTTGGCTTGGCCAAGCTGTTTCCTCATTCCAAACGTTTCGCCCATTACTACATGGGACATCTCTCCAACGACGAGACCAACGAATGCGAGATTCTTGCTGGTGCCTACATGTTGATGCGTCGCGAAACATTAGACAAAGTCGGTCTTCTTGACGAGACCTTCTTCATGTATGGCGAGGACATCGACCTCTCGTATCGCATCACTTTGGGAGGCTACAAGAATTACTATTTTCCAGAGACACGCATCATTCATTATAAAGGTGAGAGCACCAAGAAGACGAGCGTGAACTATGTCTTTGTCTTTTATCGTGCCATGGAAATCTTCGCCAAGAAACACTTTGGCAAAAAATGGGCTTCGTCGTTCTCTTTCCTTATTAATATGGCCATCTATTTCAAGGCATTCCTGGCCTTGGTGTCGCAGTTTTTCCATAAGGCGGCAGTTCCTTTCCTCGATGCCGTGCTGGGATATGGTGGCCTGGCTACGATAAGCTACTTCTGGGGTCATGCACGAATCTACGAAGTGGGTACTTATCCGCCCATTTTGTTTGCAGCAGTTTTGCCAGTCTATATCTTGATTTGGCTTGCTTGCGTCTATTTCTCAGGAGGTTACGACAAACCATACAACATAGGAAAAAGCTTGTTTGGCGTGGCAATAGGTAGTGCCGTTGTCTTGGTTTTGTATGCCTTGTTGCCCGAAAGCATGCGTTTCTCAAGAGCCTTAATCTTGTTCGGAATGCTCTGGTTAGCCGTTGTGATGTCGGTCATTAGGAGTGTCGGAATATTGTTAGGCAACGATTCGTTCCAATCACGCAAGACGGTGAAGAAACGTTTCTTGGTGATTGGCAGCCCCGAAGAGACGCAACGCGTTGAGACTTTGCTCGATAGCACTTCCATCAAGCCTGATTTTGTCGGATTGGTCTATAGCGAGACACAGGGTGAAGCGCCTGAAGGCTTCATCGGCAATATGACGCAGGTGCCAGACATCATCCAAATCTACAAGATTACGGAAGTCATTTTCTGCTCGAAGGATGTGCCGCATCAAGTCATCATCGACAAGATGGTGGATTGGCACGACTTCAATGTGGATTACAAGATTGCCCCCGAAGACAGTCTCTCCATCATAGGAAGCAACAGCATCAATACCCGTGGCGACCTTTATACTGTTGACATTAAAGCCATTGACACCACATCGAACCGACGTAACAAACGGCTTTTTGATGTGTTGGTGAGCTTCTTCAGCATCCTGTTTTGGCTGCCTTTGGCCTTGATGGTGAAGAAACCGTGGCAATTCCTGAAAAACGCTGTCAAGGTTTTGTTTGGCCGCCGCACATGGGTGGGCTATTGTCCACAAGCCGATGATGCACAAAAATTGCCGAAGATTAGAACGGGTATTTTCAATCCCGCATCGCATTTAGAAGGAAACGGTACTGCCGATGCCACCTTCTACAATCAGCTAAATTTACTGTACGCCCGCGACTACACGGTATGGAAAGACGCGGAGATATTTTTCAAATCATTACGTTAATGTAGAGACGCGCCATGGCGCGTCTTTAATTATCATTGTCGATTTATATAGAGACGTGCCATGGCGCGTCTCTACAAGGGAGATAGATTATCTCGCATGATGGAAACCATCGACCTTCTGCCAGTCGCCGCGGGTGAAATCAGGCATGGCAACAGGCATTCCGCCATTCTCGATAGAAGCCGACGACAGCTCGCCGAGGCACGACCATTCGGCAGCGTCATACACGTCTTCATCCAGAGGAAGACCATGATGCAGGCAGTAAATCAAGCGATAGTCCATGATGAAATCCATGCCACCATGGCCGCCCACTTCCTTGGCCTTGGTTTCGATTTCCTTGGCGATAGGAGGTAAGTAAGCCGACATCAGCGTGTCGCGCAGCCATGCAGGGGCAAAGCCATGAGGAGAGATTGACTCGTGATTTTCAGGCAGCAATTCTTCTGGCAGGTTTTCTTCTTTTACGGTGAAACCTTCAATCGGGTATTTGTTGGCAAAACCTTCAGTGCCTGTAAGTTGATAGAGTCGATTGTAAGGACGTGGGGTATAGACGTTGTGCTCAATGAGCAAGGTCTTTCCCAATTCGGTCTGTATCATCGTGGTCTGCATGTCGCCTTCGGCAAATTCTTCAGTTCCCATCTTTTCCTTGCCGAGTTTTTTGCCATTGATTGAAGGTGTAGTCATGGCCACGAGGGTCTTCATGCGGTCGCCGCGATGGATGTTAAAGGCTTGGCAGAGAGGTCCTAAGCCGTGAGTTGGATAAACATCACCGCCATGTTTCTGGTTGAAATCAAGGCGCCAATTTTCGTAATACTCGTTCCAAAATGGTTCAAGATTGTGGATATAGGCACCCTCGCCATGAATCAGTTCGCCAAACAGACCTTGTTGGGCCATGTTGAGGACGGTGAGTTCGAAGAAGTCGTAGCAGCAGTTTTCGAGCATCATGCAATGACGTTGGGTCTGTTCGGTCACATCGACGAGTTGCCAGCATTCCTCAATGGACGTGGCAGCTGGCACTTCAACGGCGACATGCTTTCCGTGCTGCATGGCATAGACGGCCATCGGCACATGAGTCTGCCAGTTGGTGCAGATATACACCAGGTCGATGTCATCGCGTTCGCAGAGTTCCTTGTAGGCATCGCGACCCACATAGGCCTCAGCACGAGGCAAGCCTTTGGCTTCCAAGATGTCAGTTTGGACTTTCTCCACGCGGTCGGCTTCGATGTCACACAGGGCTACCACTGTGACGCCATCAATATAAGTCATACGGTCAACGGCATCAGGTCCGCGCATACCTAAACCGATGAAGCCAATACGCACGTTATCAATAGGATCGACAGCCAGTTGCAATACGCTCTGCTGTCCTTCAACGCGTTGCGGTTCGTCGAAGACGATGCTATTGCCGACAATGCGGTAGTTTTTCGTTTCTGTTGCGGTCTCTTTTCCGTTGCACGACACCATGCAAAGAATCATGGCGACGGTGATAAAGTGTAGAAGGCGGTGTGTCATAATAAATTGAATTTGATGCTACAAAAGTATAAAATTTCTATCTTTGCAAGGATGAATTAAATAAAAGCAAATTGTAACATGTATAGTTTCAATGCATTAGATACAAAAGACAGACTTGTGGCATGGATCCGCGAGTGGTTTGAGAAAAATGGTAACGGCTGCAATGCCATCGTTGGCCTATCGGGTGGCAAGGACTCCACCATCATGGCGGCTCTTTGCGTAGAAGCCTTAGGCAAGGAACGTGTCATCGGCGTAGGTATGCCCGACAAAGGCCAGGACCTGCATGGTGCCGACGAGATTGCGGCCTATTTCGGCATCCGATTCATCGAAGCCAACATAGGCGGGATGACGACCGCACTCAAACAACTGTTTTCCGATGGCAAGAACGAGAACGATTGGTGGTTCGACATGTCGGCACAAGCCGAACAGAACATGCCGCCACGCCTGCGCATGGTCACGTTGTATGCCATCAGCCAGTCGAACAATGGCCGCGTAATGGGTACCTGCAACCTCAGCGAGAACTATGTAGGCTACCTCACCAAGTTTGGCGACGGTGCTTCCGATGTCGAGCCCTTGGCAGAACTCACTGTCACTGAGTTGCTTCAAATCGGCGACCTGATGGGCATTCCTGCCAAATGGGTACACAAGACACCTACCGATGACCTGCCACACTCGAAAGGCGACGAGGAGAAGTTCGGTTTCACCTACGCCACCTTGGACAAATACATCCGTGGCATCGAGACACCAGCACCTGAAATCAAGGAAAAAATCGACCGTATGCACCGCAACAACAAGTTCAAATTGGAATTGGTGCAGAGCTTTAATATTTGACAATCAATTGCTTTTAACACAATACATTCCCAAAGACATTACATTAATAGAATTAGTTTTATTATTTAAAAAACATAAAAACAATGCGAAAAGTATTTTTATCCATGGTTTTATTGGTCCTTGCTTTTGTTGGCGTGGCCAATGCACAAGTCAATCCGTTCAACACTTCTTCGGGTTACCTTTTTAGCACCAATTATGATTGGACGACAATCCATTACGGCCTTTGCCGTTTCACCAATGGATTTTCAAACATCGAGTATCTTAGTTCTGCCGATGGATTCTTTGGCGGTTCGGCTGCTGTTGGTGGCGTAATGTATGGCACCAACGACCAGATGTTTTTCTACAAGTTCGATTTGAACGACGGTTCCATCATACAAAAGAAATCGACCAACCACTATTGGTACGACATGGCCTACGACTACACGACGGAAACCATGTATTGCATCCAGGAGAACGGTTTAGGTAAAATCGACTTGGAAACGGGCCATTCCACTACGATTTGCACCTATTCCAGCTTCTATTTTTGGGCGATTGCCTGCACCAGCGAAGGCACGCTTTATGCCATCGATAGGGATGGCTTTTTGTATCAGATTGTCAATAAGGAAACGGGCGACGTCTATTGCATCGGCAACACAGGCTTGGTCTCACAGTATCTTTGCTGCGCTGCCATTGACCCGAATACCGACATCATGTATTTCCAATATTGCACCGATTTGTGCGACAAGCTCTATTCCATCGATTTGGAAACGGCCCAAGCCACATTCATCTGCGACTGCGATGAACTTTCGGGCCTGACTTTCGATTTCGAATATGATGCCGTAAGCGAAAACGAAATGAGTGTCAATGTCTATCCAAATCCAACCGCTGATTACCTGACTGTCAATGCCGAAAACATCAGTCATGTCACTGTTATCAACACTTTGGGACAAGTCGTCAGCGACATGAAGGCCGAAGGCAACGAAGTGCGCGTGGATGTGTCGCAACTGCCAACCGGCAATTATTTCGTGAAGGTCAGGACGGAAGGGAAGATCAGGACACAGAAGATTGCTGTGGCGAGATAAACTTTTTTGATAACCAATTAAACTTCAATACAATGAAAAAGTCTTTAGTTTTAGCCATGCTCGCCTTTATGGGCTTGAGCCAGATGAATGCACAGAACTTCGCGGATGGCAATACGTTACTTAATGCGCCAAACCGTGGAATAGCTTATACTTTCGATTTCGAAGGAGAGGCTGCCCTCGCCGGTTGGACCACCATCGATGCCGATGGCGACGGATTCAATTGGTTCAATGGACGGCAGCTGGGCACCGAAATGGGTCACAATGAAACCGATGGCTGGGCTTGCTCAGAGTCCTATCAACATCCACATGTCTTGACGCCTGACAACTATCTCGTCTCGCGCCAGTTTTTGGCCAGCGCCGATGCCAGCATCAGCTTCTGGGCTTGCTCGCACGACGAAATCTATCCTGAAGAACATTTTGGTGTTGCCATTTCCACTTCGGGAAATACCAATCCAGCCGATTTCACCCTCATCAAGGAATGGACTATCCCGAATAACTGGAACAAGGGACAAAGCGAATGGATTGAATATAGCGTCGATTTGAGCCAGTATGCCGGACAACTGATTTACATCGCAATCCGCCATTTCAACTGCACCGACCAATACAAGTTGGATGTGGACGATGTCACCATCATTGCCGATGAAGAAGGATTGGCAGTTGAAGAAAGCATAATTGATGCTTGCGTCGCACCGAACCCAACGCAAGGTCAGGTGACCGTCAAGGCTGAAGGCATGAAGCAAATCGCAGTTTTCAATACGCTGGGACAAAAGGTCTATGACCAAGCCGCTTTTGCTGACCAAGTGACGATGGATTTGAGCCGATATGAAGCAGGCGTCTATTTCGTGCGCATTGAGACTGAAAACGGCTGTGCTACGAAGCGCGTAGTGGTCGGTGAATGATTTTACGTTTGCAAAAAACAAGGCAGGGCTTTGCTTGATGGTGCGATTTCATGCAAAGCCCTGCTTTGTATATAAGGAAGTTCGTTTACGTTCAATAAGTTACATTTTGTTTTCCTTTTCTATCTTCCGATTTGGTTGTGATGCCTGCTAGTTATCAGATTTCGAAAGACTGGCGTCTGTTGTCGTCCTATTGTTGTTTTTCCTGTATTCCATCATCAGTTCGTCGGCGAGATAAAAGTCGCTGAGGCAGTGCATGTCGGAAATGCCTTGACTGATGAGTTCATAGGTCTTTGATTCATAGAAGAACGCAAGGGCATCTTCCAGACTTATGTTTGCAAGACCGGCAAAACGCTCAACTATGCGGCCGTATTTCATTCGGAGTAGAGTCGGATTAGCTTTCATCATTTTTCAGTTCTATGGATTCAACAAAATGCAGATGCTTTTCGATGAGTTTCTGGTTGCAAAGGCATATCTGCCAATTCGGTTTCTTCTTCTGGAGCCGTTTGATGGCTTCCTCTCGTGTGATGAGATTATCCATATAAAGGTCGAGCGTGTTGAATACATCATCATCGGCAATTCCACCTTCTACAATGTCAAATGTTTTGTGAAGATTATCTTTTCGGCATGCAACTACATAATCGAGCCATTCTCCATCATAAGCATTAAAGGTCTTGTGGGTGAAGCCACTGCAATCATCATCCAATTCGTATTTATTGAGAAATGCTGCGTTTCCCTCTTTGAAGAATCGTTTTGCATACTTTTCTGCCTGCCCCTGGTTGGGAGTCGTGTAAAATCCCTTGCCGAAATCGAGGTAAGCACGGGAAAAACTGATGTCGGGATGCTCAATGCGCAAGTAGGATGTGTGATAAAGTTTCATGCTGCAATAAGCCCTTTCTTTTGCATTAGTTGTGTCAGGTCGCTGATGATGTAGTCGCGTGAGAAGGTGTGCAATACGTCAAAACAAGGTACAATGTACCCCTTGATGATCCCGCCTTTTTGCATGAGACGGAAAATGTCGCGAGCATCACGACCAAGTTCTTCCGCAACAATGCCAATGCAATAGATGGTGAAATACAGTTCCTTTTTTTTCATGCTGTTTTTTTGTTTGTTGCATATCTCGGTTGCAAAAATACTATTTTTTTCAAACATGGTGCTTTTTCGTTTTGTCAATAACTTTTTCAAACATGTGCCCCGATTGGGCATACCTTTATTTTTATCTTTGCAGCGTAAATTCAAAATGTCATGGCGCGGAATCAGATGTATAAATATGTGTGGTTGGTGAAGACCATCTACGATGCAAAGCGGATCAGTTTTGAGGAAATCAACTGGAAATGGCTTGACAGCGATTTGAGCGAAGGCTTGGAGATTCCTTTGCGCACTTTCCACAAATGGCGTGCGGCTGCGGAGGAAATTTTCGGAATCAACATTGAGTGCGACCGCAAGGACGGCTACCGCTATTACATTGAGAACCGCGAAGACATCAAGGGCAACAGCATCCAGAACTGGATGATTGACACCGTTTCGGTGAGTAACATGCTTGTGGAGAATATCGCATTGAAAGACAGGATTTTGCTGGAAAATGTCCCGTCGGGCAATGTGTATCTTTCCTCAATTTTGTCGGCGATGAAGTCAAGCAAGACCATCGAATTTGTGCATCAGAGTTATTGGAAGCCGAAGTCGTCGGTTTATGCCATCGACCCGTATTGTGTGAAGATTTTCCGTCAGCGCTGGTATGTTGTGGGTTTCAGCCATTCGCATGGCGAAATCCGCATTTTTGCCTTGGACCG
>CALBNP010000010.1 GCA_937896505.1 uncultured Bacteroidales bacterium
GGACTTCACGAAGTTCAGAGGAATGGCGCAAAAATGCTAAAAATAGAAGTCCCCTCAAGAAATTGATAAGGTGAAAGGTTTGTAGAGACGCGATTCATCGCGTCTCATATTGTAAATGCCAATATTTATAGACGCGATGAATCGCGTCTCTACCAACAAAATAATAATTCGATAATGACAAAAGAAGAAATATTAGCTCAGCTGAAAGAAGTCGTTCAAGTGGTTCGTCCGAGCGTCAACCTCAACGAAGTGAACTTCGATACCCGTCTTGTTGAAGACCTTGCCATGGACTCGCTCTCGATGATGCTCACCGCCTTGGCCATCGAAAACAAGCTCAACGTGAGATTCGAAAACAACCAGATCTTCAAGACCGTTGGCGAAGTGTGCGATGTCGCGCTTCAATTGATGAAATAATTACACATACAGAATTAGATGACCCGTTTTTTCATCGTGCTTTACCGCTATTTCGAGAAGCACAAAATCTTCATGTGGCTTCTGATAGCCATCAGCACCATTGCCTTTGGCATCCTTGCCTCGCAGATCCATTTCGAGGAAAACCTCATTGCCCTGTTTCCTGAGACGGAGACCTCGCACGAAACCAACCTCGCTTTCAGCAACATGAAAGTGAAGGACAAGATTTTCGTTGAATTCCAAGCCAGAGAAGGCATCGACATGCCTCGCGAAGAACTCACCCAAGCCGTTGACGCCTACCTCGACAGCCTGATGGCCCACGACGAGAAAGGCTACATCAACAGCTGCCTTTACCGTTTCGATGAAGACATGCTGATGAATGCCCTGGACTTCGTGCTCAACCAGGCCGCCACCTTAGTCACTCCTGAGATGTATCCCATTCTTGAGAACTGGATTGACAACGGCTGCCCCGAAGAAGTGCCACAAGAAGCCATCGACTTGCTCAGCGACTATGTAGGCGACTATACCATCATCGACGGTCATCTTTTTTCGCCCGATTCGACCATTGCAGTGGCCTATATCAACCCATCGTTCAACTCGATGGACACGAAAGCCGGATTGCCTTTGGTCAAACTCATGCGCAAGGAACTCAAGCAGTTCGAGGCACAGCATCCCGATGTGGAGATGCTTTGCCATGGCGCAGTCATCGAAGGCGTGAATAATGCGCAGACCATCAAGCGCGACTTGTTCATCACGCTTGGCATCTCGCTGTTTATCATCTGCATCGTCATTTGCCTTTGCTTCAAGAACAAATCCACCTTGCCACTTCTGCTGTCGCCCATCCTTTACGGGACGCTGTTTGCCTTGGCGGGCGTGTATGTCGTCAAAGGCGGCATGTCGTTCATGGCCATCGGCATGGGCACCGTCATCCTTGGCGTGGCAATGAGTTATGTCCTTCATGTGCTGACACATTACAAATATGTGTCGGACCCCAAGCAAGTGCTTCGCGACCAAGTGCGCCCCGTTTGCCTCGGCTCGCTGACCACCATTGGCGCTTTCGTCAGCTTGTTGTTCACTACCAGCGGATTGCTCAAAGACTTAGGACTGTTTTCCACCTTCGTGCTGATTGGCACAACCCTTTTCTCCCTCGTGTTCTTGCCTCACTTCTTCAACCCTGAGCAAAACCGCAAGTCGAAACGCGCCTTCGCCCTCGCCGACCAAATCAACGCCTATCCTTTCGACAAGAAATATTGGTTGGTCGGAATTCTGGTTGCCGTCATCATCGTTACCTCCATCTTCTCGAGCAAGGTAAAATTCGACACCGACTTGCACAATATTGGAGCCATCAAACCCGAAATGGCGCGTTCGGTGAAACTTTACGAGGAAAAAATCAACCAAAACCATTTCAGCATGTACTATGCCGGATTGGGTACTACTTTGGACGAAGCCATCCTCTCGGCCCGACGTGTTTCAGGCACTCTGGACAGTCTTCAGCAAATTGGACTCATCTATAGGCGTGGCCACATGCAAGACCTGCTCATCCCACTCGACGAGCAACAGCAAAACATCGACCGTTGGCAAGCCTACTGGACCGAACACAGCCTGCCCGAAACAGCCCCGTCGATGGCGCAAGTGCTGGTTGAAGCCGACTACGAACCAGCCTCGCTGCCCGAATCAGAAGTGCTTCCCGACGAGCTGCAATCCAACTTTGTAGAGCAAACTCCCGACGGCGAATGGATGGTATTCGTTTCGGCCCTCATGGACAAGGAAAACCAAAAAACGGTGAACGATGCCATCAACACGCAGAAAGGCGCCATCATCGTTGATCCATATTACTACACAGGCGACATGATGCAAATCATCCACTCCGACTTTGGCGTTGTGCTCAACATCTCGTCGCTCTTCGTGCTCTTCGTGCTGCTGCTGTCGTATTTCGACATTCTCATCGCTCTGGTCACCTTCATGCCCATGTTCCTCAGCTGGTATGTGGTGCAAGGCATGATGGCAATTTGCGGCCTCGACTTCAACATCATGAATATCGTGATTTCATCGTTCATTTTTGGCATAGGAGTTGATTACAGCATCTTCACCATGGACGGACTCATCGACCGCGAGCGCGGCGGTGACGGGCATCTTTTGGTTAGCCACAAGACCGCCATCCTGTTTTCGGCCTTCGTACTGATTACGGTGGTGTTCTCGTTGCTCTTCTCAAAGCATCCCGCCATCTTCTCGGTTGGCATCACGACCATCATCGGCATGATTGCCACACTGCTCATCACGCTCACCCTCGAACCATTGGTATTCCGGCTGATGATGCGCAGCAAATGGATCAGAAATCGTGTAACAAAGAATAACAAATCAAATAAATAACTGATAATGAAAGCAAAAGGTTTACTTACCCTTATCGTGCTACTTGGCCAATTCTTGACCCTCAACGCACAAACTTCCGACCAACTTCTTGAGAACATCGAAAAAGCCAATGCGAATCTGAAAACCAGAAGCATGAATTTCAGCGAATTGCGCGAACCTGCTGGCAAAGATTCGAAACAACTCAGCGGCACCATCACCTTCGACCCCAATTCAGGCATGGTGATGAGCTACACCGACCCAGAAGAGCACTTCGTCATCAACGGCAACACCATGACAATGAAGCGCGAAGGCATGGAACTCTTCTTCGACCTCACCAAAAACAAGCCGATGAGAACACTGAGCAACATGCTCATGTCGTCGTTCAACGGTCAACTCCGCAACTTGGCAAGCAGCAACAACGCATCCATCGAAGCCAAAAAGGCGAAAGACTACACGGAAGTGACCATGAAAGCCTTGAAGAAAGCAGTGAAAGGCTATTCGGCAATCGTGCTGCGTTACGATGCCAAATCGAACCAGATCATCTACATGATGCTGGAAGAATTTGACGGCACGAAGACCACCTACGAACTGAAAAAATAAGGAGAAACGGCCTACAGAACCGTTGTAATTTGGTCGTAATAATTCTTGCTGACCGGCACATGGTTGGCATTCACGACATCAAGGACTGCATACGTGTAGTCCTTTTCTTTTTGCAAAGCCTTCACCCGATGCTTGTTGATGAAATAGGAACGGTGGCAACGCACCAAGCCATGTCCCGAACACAAGTCCTCGACACGCTTCATCGAACTGCGCAAAATGCAGAATTTCAATTCTCCATTTTCCAAATAACAGATTTTCAGATAGTTCTCTTCAGACTGAATGTAGAGAACCAAATCATCGGCCACGACCAATTTCAGGTTGTCGCGCTCATCATAGAAACGAATTTTTTCTTTTGCCGCTTGATTTTCGCTCTCCTTGACACGTTTTTCCAATGACAAAATCATGTAATACATGTCAATAATAATATAAGGAATAGCCAAGCCGAAAGTCAGATAGACCATCATTCGGCCGAAATACCAAAAATAAGGTTGTGCCTTGGCATTCATCAGCCAGAGATACAATCCCGAAAAGCCCGCCGAAAAGGCTACCTCAAGCACGAAAAAGAAAAAAGTCTGCGACCAACTGAAATTAATTTTTCTTCCATAAAAGTAAAGCGACAAACGTGAAATGAGAAGTGTCACGAGAAGGATGCAGAACACCATGGTGACATGAAACGAATACCGTTCATAAGTCAAATCGAAAAACTTGAAGCCGAAAGGACAGAAAAGCAAGAACAAGCCGAACACGAAAATGGAACCACCCAAAACGTGATACAGCAAGCCTTTGGCCTTAAAATATTCATTTGGTACGAATGCCATATAAATGATAATTTCGACTGCAAAAATACAAAAAAAAAGACCGCATCAGCCCGAAACCATGAACACCCTTGAATCTTTCCACTTGGAATGCCGGATGATTTCGTTGGTGAAATAAGATTTCGAGCCAGAATTTTCAATCAGCGACTTAGCCTTGTCAAACTGGCGTAATTCGCGGTAGATTTCAGGCACTTCGGTATCAATGGCTTCCTCGGGAAACTTCTCCAAGAGCGTCAAGAGATGGTGCAGGTTGTCAGTAAAGTCGCTCAAGTTTTTCAAGAACAGCTTCTCGCCTTCAAGCAACATCATGCGGTTGTTGTGCCAAACGCCATAACTCATGAAACCATTCAGGAAATATTTCAGTCGGATGTGTTGGTGGTTACGATGCAAGTCGTTGTAGGCCCACCACAAGAGGCGGCGCAGATAGATTTCGTTTTTTGGCTCATAGACGCACTTCTTCAAGAAAGTCTGATAGTGCCTGATAAGTGCCAGTTTCCCTCTGTTGTCGGAAAAACGAATGCCATAGAAACGCCAAGTGTTCCACGAATATATGTCGGCATCAGGCTTTTGCGTGGTAAAATTCACCTTTTCAGGGTCTTCAACCCAAAATGTGTGGGCACATGACGGACACAAAATCATTTTTTGGCGTGTCGTTATGTAATTGTCGTTCAAAACCTTACCATCCGAATACAAGATCGATTCATTAATCAGTTCGGGTTTCAGGTTGCGCCCTTCAAGCCAAGCATGGCAAATGGGACATTGGAAATAATATGGGTCGAACTTCAACATAACTCACTTTATTTTCTACCGAAATCAGCAGGAATTTCACCCCAAATCTCAGTACGCCATTTTATGATTGGAACATCTATTGTATTGTTAGCCAGCCAGTTTTCGGCTTGTTCAATCCAATGAAACAAAACCGCATTCTTATCGTTAGGCTGCAATTTCGTCTTGCATTTCTTTTGCCGAATCCAAAGCTGGGCATTCACCGAATCGCTATAGATGGGGAAATGCAGACCTTGTTTCTTCTGCAACGAAAGCGCATGAACGATGGCCAAAAACTCGCCGATATTATTCGTACCATTCTCGAACACTGGGCTATGGAAAACCTCCGTCTTCGTCTCAACGAAAACACCACGATATTCCATCTTTCCAGGATTTCCAGCACAGGCTGCATCCACTGCAATAGCTTGAGTGATAGGTTGTTCACCCGACTGGATTGTCACTTCAGGCTTTTGCATAGGATTGGCTTTTCTGTAGGCTTCGTAACCCATCCTGAAGGCCTCTTCGGCACTCTTCAAGTCAGGGAAACCTTTATAAAGGGCACCTTTGCAACCTATGATTTCCTTCTTGCAGACATCCCAATCATCGAAAACTCCAGGATGACGACCTTTCCAAACCACATAATATTTATTCTTCGTCATAAGTGCAAAAGTAGTGATTATTGGTTAATCAAGACACATTTGCCATCCTTTAGAGTGGGAACCACATCCTCGCAATCGGTCTGGAGACAAAATCGGATATCGTCATAAAAACCCAAGCCAAAAAGGAATTTCACATGGAAACAACCAGCCAAAGCACCAAAAAGATTGTCCTTGCTATTATTGTAATGATTTGAAAGCAAAAGACTTAAATCATCAATCTCAGCTTTGGTCTGCTTTTTCAACAAGCCAACTAAACGACCTGCGCAAAGGCCATCGTCCAACGAGAAACGCCCGCGTGTGCCAGAGCAGACAATGACGACATCTTTCTGAAGCCGAAGCAGATAATCGGCCACCGATGCCATGTTACGGAAACAAGCCAGCACGATTTCGTCAGCTCCTTGCACGCCACGCAAGGCTTGAGTTCCATTAGTCGTAGTGAAGACTATGTCCTTGCCAGCCACAACGCTCCTCTTATATTCCAATGGCGAGTTGCCCAAGTCGAAACCATCGATTCGAACCGAATTGCGTTCACCGCCTTTCAGCGTCGAAGCAGCATTACAAGCCGAGAAGCACTTTTCCGCCTCTTCCACAGTCAAGACAGGAATTACCGAACGCGCTCCATTGGCCAAAGCTGTAATAATGACCGAAGTAGCACGCAAAACATCAATCACAACGGCTACCTTGCCGCTGAAATCGAAATCCTGGCATTGCTGTGCTGTGCTGATAACGGAGATGTTCATGGTTGTGACTTTTAGACTATTTTGACTTAGGGACAATTAGACTTAGGGACAATTAGACTTAGGGACTTGGGGACAGTTGGACTTTGTGACTTAGGGACTTTGTGGGATGCTGAGCTGCTCCCTGAGCGGTGGCTGCTGAGCGGAGCCGAAGCAAGTCGAAGGGGAGCCGAAGCATTGATTTGTTGACTATTTGGACTTAGGGACAATTAGACTTAGGGATCATTGGGCTTTTAGACTGTCCATAAGTCCATTTGTCCACCTGTCCCTAAGTCCACCTGTCCATTATATACCTAACGAAATGCCGAGACCTTCGGCGGTCTTGACCAAGTCGCTGTCGATTTTCACTAAGTTTGGCTGAGCAATGGCTTCCTTCAATGGCACGGCAATCAAGTCTGGATGACGGTAAGCCACCATCTGGCCAAACTGTCCGTTCAACA
>CALBNP010000011.1 GCA_937896505.1 uncultured Bacteroidales bacterium
ACAACACCATGCCTACAATGCGTGCTTTCGGTCAGCGCATGATCGAACGCGGCATAAAGCCTGAATACGAATGCTTCGAAATGGGTCACCTCGATACCATCCTGAACATGGCTAAGAAGGGTCAGGTTCCTGGCGCTCCTATGCAGTTCAACTTCGTATTGGGTGTTCCTGGCTGCACACCTGCAACCGTCGCCAACCTCTGCTGGTTAGTGAACGGCATTCCGGCCGGTTCAACATGGACCGTGACTGGCGTTGGCCGTAACGCTTTCCCAATGGCTGCCGCTGCTATCGCCATGGGCGGTAACGTGCGCGTTGGCTTCGAAGACAACCTTTACCTTTCAAAAGGCGTCCTCGCCAAGTCGAATGGCGAATTGGTCGAAAAAGTCGTCCGCATCGCTAACGAATTAGGCCGTCCGATTGCAACATCCGACGAAGCAAGAGAAATCCTCGGCCTTAAACCTCGCAAATAATAAGTGGAAAGTGGAAAGTGAAAAAGTTGAAAGTTGCGCGAAGCGGCTCCTCAGATTTCACAATCAATCCAACAACTAAACAAACAAATCAACAAATAAACAATTAACAATTAAACATTTAAATCAATGCAAAAACATGGTAATAAATACGGTACACACCGTGTAATTTCGCCAGTCGGCGTTCTCCCACAGCCAGCTAACAAACTCGACAACAACATGGACGAAATCTACGACAACGAGATTTTGATTGATGTCCAGACTTTGAATATCGACTCAGCTTCATTCACCGACATTCACAACTATGCCAAGCAACAGGCTGGTCCTAATGCTTCATACGACCAAGTGATGGAAGAAGTGAAGAAGGAAATGCTCCTCAATGTTGAATTGCAAGGCAAGCACCGCAACCGTCGTACAGGTTCTGGCGGTATGCTTCTCGGTAAGGTAGAAAAGATTGGTGACGCTCTGAAAGGCAAGATTGACCTGAAAGAAGGCGACCGTATTGCTACTCTCGTTTCATTGTCACTGACTCCTCTCCGCATCGACGAAATCCTCGCTATCCGTCCAGATGTTGACCAAGTTGACATTAAGGGCAAGGCTATCCTCTTCGAAAGCGGTATCTATGCCAAGATTCCTACCGACATGCCTGAAAAGCTCGCTCTGTCAGCTCTCGACGTTGCTGGTGCTCCAGCTCAGACTGCAAAACTCTGCCAGTATGGTCAGACTGTCGTTATCCTCGGCGCTGGCGGTAAGAGCGGTATGCTCTGCTGCTACGAAGCCAAGAAACGCGTTGGCGTCACTGGTAAGGTCATCGGTATTGCCAATAGCCCAAAATCAACCCAACGTATCAAGGACCTCGGTTTCTGCGACATCGTTGAAAGCGCTGCCGGCATGACTCCAGTTCAGGTTTATGAACTCGTTGAAAGACTGACCAATGGCAAGATGGCCGATGTCACTATCAACTGCGTCAATGTGCCTGACCAAGAAATGACAGCTGTACTCTGCACAAAGGATGACGGCGTCGTTTATTTCTTCTCAATGGCTACCTCGTTCACAAAAGCTTCTCTCGGTGCTGAAGGCATTGGCAGCGATGTGAACATGATTATGGGTAACGGCTACACCAAAGGCCACGCTGAATTCACACTGCAGGAACTCCGCGAAAGCCCAGAACTCCGTAAGATTTTTGAAGAATTGTATGCGTAATTAAGTGGAAAGTTGAAAGTGGAGAGTGAAAAGTTGCGCAAAGCGACTTCGCCAACGGGGTTTTCCACTTTCATCTTTTCGTTTTTCAACTAAATTATTATGGCAGAATCAAGAAGAAAACAATTGTTTCCGGAAGTTACCGATGAACAGTGGAACGACTGGAAATGGCAGGTGAAGAACCGTGTCGAGACGTTGGAAGATCTGAAAAAGTACGTCAAACTGACCCCTGAAGAGGAAGAAGGCGTGAAGAAGACCCTTTCAACCCTCCGCATGGCCATCACTCCTTATTATTTGAGCCTTATCAATCAGGACGACCCATACGACCCGGTTCGCCGTCAGTGCATCCCTACAGCTGCCGAGACCCATCAGGCCAAGGCTGACCTGCTTGACCCATTGCACGAAGATGAAGATTCACCAGTTCCTGGTTTGACACACCGTTATCCAGACAGAGTGCTGTTCCTCATCACCGATATGTGCTCCATGTATTGCCGTCACTGCACACGCCGCCGTTTTGCCGGCCAGACCGACAACGAATGTGGCGCCGACCGCATCGAAAAGGCTTTGGAATACATCGAAAAGACCGAATGTGTCCGCGACGTGTTGCTGTCAGGCGGTGACGCTCTGATGGTCAGCGACAAGAAACTGGAATACATCATTTCTCGTCTGCGTCAGATTCCTCATGTAGAAATCGTCCGTTTAGGCACTCGTACTCCTGTGGTTTGCCCACAGCGTATCACCCCTGAACTCTGCGACATGCTGAAGAAATACCATCCGGTTTGGATCAACACACACTTCAATCACCCTAACGAAGTGACGGCAGAATCAAAGCGTGCTTGCGAAATGCTGGCTAATGCTGGTATTCCGTTGGGCAACCAGAGCGTGTTGCTCCGTGGCGTCAACGACTGCGTCCATGTCATGATGAACCTCGTTCACGAACTCGTGAAGATGCGTGTGCGTCCATACTATATCTATCAGTGCGACCTTTCAATGGGTCTGGAACACTTCCGCACTCCAGTCTCGAAGGGTATCGAAATCATTGAAGGCCTCCGTGGTCACACCTCAGGTTTCTGCATCCCGACCTTCGTCGTCGATGCTCCTGGTGGCGGCGGCAAGACTCCAGTCATGCCTCAGTATGTCATTTCACAGGCTCCAGGTAAGGTTGTCTTGAGAAACTTCGAAGGCGTCATCACGACTTACACCGAACCTGCTGAATATCACAACGATTGCCACTGCGCTGAATGTGAAGCTGCAAGAGCAAAGGCAGAAGTTGAAGCTGGTAAGGCTGTAGATGGCGTCATTTCACTGCTCGAAGGCGAAAGAATGAACATCGAACCTTCTGCATTGAAGCGTCACGAAAGAAACGAACAACGTAAATGACTTTAGCCATTAGCTGTTAGCCATTAGCCATTGTGTTTCGGCACTTGGCTAATGGCTAAAGCTAAAAAACAGGAATGAACTTCGTCAATGAAATATTGAATTACAGCAGTTTATCCATTGTGGGACTGGAAAAGAATACGGGCAAGACGGAATGTCTGAAATATGTTCTTGAGCATCTCCCTTTGGATAAGAAACGTGTTGCCGTGACTTCGATAGGCATTGACGGAGAGAGTGTTGACCAAGTGACCCAAACGGCCAAACCTGAAATCTATTTGCGCGAAGGCATGTATTTCGGCACATCCGAGATGCATTACCGCCAACGCAAACTGGTTTCCGAACTGATTGATGTGAGTGATGTAAACACATCGTTAGGGCGAGTCGTGACGGCAAAAGCATTGACAAGAGGCAAAATTTTGCTGTCAGGGCCATCAACGGGAGCAAGTCTGCGGCGCTGGATGAAAGAGATGCGCAGACATGACATCGACCTTGTGATTGTTGATGGGGCCTTGTCAAGACTGAGTTCCGCATCGCCAGCCGTGAGCGAGTCGATGATACTTTCGACGGGCGCAGCTTATTCGGCAAATATGCAGACTTTGGTGCAGAAAACGGCCTTTGTGGTTGACCTTATTAATATAGGTGTCACCAACGAGAGAAATCTTGAGCTGCTTGCGCCCATTGAGAAAGGTCTTTGGTCGGTTGACAAGGAAGGGCAACTTCATGATTTGAATATGGTTTCGTCGTTGTCGAAGGAAATCCATTTCGAAGGCATGGAGAATTGCGAGACTTTGTTTGTCGCCGGTGCTTTGGTTGACAGTTTTCTTGAAAAAGTCAGGCAGAACAAGCAACTGAAAGGCGTTGAACTCGTTGTCCGTGATTTTACCAAGATTTTCGCTTCGCAGCAGGCTTTGAGGCAATTCTGCCATTCGGGCGGAAAACTTCATGTGCTGCAAAGAAGCAAACTGATTGCCGTATGCGTCAACCCGACATCGCCCTTGGGCGTGACCTTGGACTCCGACACGCTTTGCGCCCGACTTTCGGAGGCGATACAACTGCCGGTGTATGATTTAATGAAAACGAATAACTGAATATAATAATATGAATAAATGCAGATAAAAATGAAAAAGTTCTTATTAGTATTGATTGTTGTTTCTTTTGTTGTGTCTGGATGTACTTCAAGTATAGAAAGAAAAGCTAGCAAAGAGATGAAAAGAAAAATGACGGAAGTTGCCAAAATTCCAGAATCTGTCAAAATCACGAATGTAAAAACAGCGTATGTAGATGATTCGCTTTGTATCCTCCATTATGATTTTGCTGGAAAGAATTCTTATGGTGCTGTTGTAAAAAATAGATATGAGTTTGTGTATTTGATACATGATGATTATGGTGTTGGTTCTGTTTTAGCCTATTACCATGATTTAGAGGATGATAAATCAGTGATAGAACTTGCAAAAGAGGATTTTAAGGAGAATGAATTGAGGTTTTCAGAAGAACTGAAGGATAAAAAGAAAAGAGAAGAGAATAAAAAATTGTGCTTGAAGCAAGAGGCCTATTTACAATGTTGGTTGTATGGTTATGAAGTAGGCGAAAAAGACAATGATTCTGAATACGATATTTCCAATTGGTAAATCAATATAGAGTGTTGTTGAGAGATAATATAGAATCGCCCTGCGGCCTGCGCTATATGTTCGATCAGCTTGACTTGCAGTCGAGTTTCGGACGCCGTAGCC
>CALBNP010000012.1 GCA_937896505.1 uncultured Bacteroidales bacterium
GTATTTTGGACGATTTCATCAACATTGCACAACGTCCGCTGTTAGAAGATTCTGGTCGCGTATCAGCATTGGAAGCAAAAATCAAGGCAGAACGCGAATACGACACATTCCGTGTCATACAAGACCAAAACTACATTTCCGATTTTGACAAGGAAATCAAAAGGCTTAAAGGGCAATGATTTTTCATGGAGTGAGACGTGATGAATTGCGTCCTTACAGCAAAAAACGTTTATTTTTGTAACCGAAATACACCTTATATTATATGGCAAAGCAAGTCAAAGAGAAAAGCATGGAAGAAACCCTCTGGGAATCAGCCAACAAGTTGCGTGGTTCCATCGAGCCTTCCGAATATAAACATGTGGTTTTGAGCCTCATTTTCCTGAAATATGCCGACGACCGTTTTGAAGAACGCCGTCAGGAACTCATCGACGATGGCAAGGCGGCTTTCATCGACCAAGCCGTTTTCTACAACGCACGCAACGTGTTTTATCTTGAAGAGAAAAGCCGCTGGAAGTTCATCATGGAAAACGCCAAGCAAAACGACATCGCCATTAAGATTGACGAAGCCCTGCGCCTGGTTGAGACCGACAACCCGACGCTGAAAGGCGCTTTGCCCAACAACTATTATTCCGGTTTGGGCTTAGACAGAACCAAACTGGCCGCCTTATTGGACGAAATCAATAAGATTAACACGCTGAAAGACAAAGAAAACGACCTGATTGGACGCGTTTATGAATATTTCCTCGGTAAATTCGCCATAGCCGAAGGCAAAGGCAAGGGCGAATACTACACGCCAAAGACCATCGTCAACCTGATTGCCGAAATGATTGAGCCTTACCGTGGAAAGATCTACGACCCCTGCTGCGGTTCGGGCGGCATGTTCGTGCAAAGCATGAAATTCATCGAGGCACACCACGGCAACCGCAAGGACATCTCGGTTTATGGACAGGAATACACCAACACGACCTACAAACTGGCTAAGATGAACCTCGCCATACGCGGCATTGCCTGCAACCTTGGCGAGATGGCCGCCGACACCTTCCACCGCGACCAGCACAAGGAACTAAAAGCCGATTTCATCATGGCCAACCCACCTTTCAACCAAAAGGACTGGCGTGCCGAAAACGAACTCTTAGACGACCCGCGCTGGATGGGTTATGATGTGCCGCCCACCAGCAACGCCAACTACGGATGGATTCTGAACATGGCCAGCAAACTCTCCGCCAACGGCGTGGCCGGTTTCCTTTTGGCCAACGGTGCCCTCAGCGGCGAAGGCACGGAACTGAATATCAGAAAGAAACTTATTGAGAACCATTTGGTTGAAGCCATCCTCATTTTGCCGCGCAACATGTTCTACTCCACCGACATCAGCGTGACGCTGTGGATTCTGAACAAGAACAAGAAAGCACGCACCTTCGAACAAAACGGCCAGCTCATCCAATACCGCGACCGCGAAAGCGAAGTGCTTTTCATGGACTTGCGGCAATGGGGCGAACCTTACGAAAAGAAATTCATACAGTTTTCGGCTGACGACATCGCCAAAATTGCGCAGACCTACCACAACTGGCAACGCGGCGGCGACTACCACGACACGCCCGAATTCTGCTACGCGGCTACCAACGCCGAAATTGAGCAGAAAGGCTGGTCGTTGGTGCCAAGCAAATACATCGAGTTTGTGAACCGTGACGAGCAAATCGATTTCGACAGCAAGATGCAGCAGCTGCAAGCCGAAATGCGCAGCCTGCTTGCCGAAGAAGAACAATCGAAGGTGGAATTGAAGGCGCTGTTTGAGAAGTTGGGATATAAATTGTAATAAATCGTTCCAATTCTGCAAACATTGGAAAGAAATAGAAAGGGAACATCATGCAGGAAAACGAAATAATCATATATCAGACCGAGGACGGACAGACGCAAATCGATGTCCGCATGAAGAATGAAACCGTTTGGCTGTCAGCCAATCAAATGTCTTTGTTGTTCGGCAGAGACGATAAGACAATCAGGAAACACATAAACAATGCAATAAGAGAAGAATTGGCTGGCATGGTGGTTGTCGCAAAATTTGCGACAACCACTCAACATGGTGCAATAGAGGGTAAAACACAAATTCATGAAATTAATTTCTATAATTTAGATGTCATCATTTCTGTTGGCTATCGTGTAAAGTCAAAAAGAGGCGTGGAATTTCGCCGTTGGGCAAACCGTGTGCTGAAAGACTATTTGGTGAAAGGTTATGCCATCAACAACAAGGTGGCCATTCAGAAGTATGAAGAACTGAGCCAATTGGTGAACGTGCTTGGACGGACGGTAAAGCAGCAAGAAACGCTCACTTCCGACGAGGCCACTGCTTTGGTCGATGTTGTCGCTCATTACAGCTACGCCTTGGACACCTTGGACAAATACGATTACCAGAGCTTAGGAATATCGCGGACGACTTCCAAAGAACTTTTTCGCGCAACATACGGCAATGCCATGCAAGCCATCAACAAACTGAAGGAAAAGTTTGGCGGCAGCACCTTGTTTGGCAACGAGAAAGACGATTCGTTCAAAAGCACCATCGGGCAGATTTACCAGACATTCGATGGCGTTGACCTGTATCCTTCGGTGGAAGAAAAGGCCGCCATGCTGCTTTATCTGACGACAAAAAACCATTCGTTCAGCGACGGAAACAAACGCATTGCCGCAACATTGTTTTTGTGGTTTATGAACAACAACGGCATTCTGTATAATGCCAACGGAAGCAAGCGCATTGCCGACAACACCATTGTCGCCCTCACATTGATGATAGCCGAAAGCCGAGCCGAAGAAAAAGACACGATGGTGAAAGTAGTTGTTAATCTGATAAATAAAGACAACCAATGACAAATCCAGCCACCACATATCAGCCTTTGGGAAATTTCATCAGAAAAGTCGACAACCGAAACTGCGACTTGAAGGTGAAAAATCTGGTCGGCTTGACCATTGAAAAAGCCTTCATCCCTTCAGTGGCAAACATAATCGGCACTGACTTATCGAATTACAAAGTGATTCGGAAAAGGCAATTTGCTTGTAGTTTGATGCAGGTAAGCCGCGACAGTAAAATGCCCGTTGCCATGTTTGCAGAAGAAGAAGGCATTATGTCGCCAGCCTATCCGATGTTTGAGGTGGCTGATGAAAAAGTTTTGTTGCCGGAATACCTGATGATGTGGTTTGCGCGTTCCGAATTTGACCGCGAAGCCAGCTATTACGCTGTTGGCGGTGTGCGTGGCAGCTTGGAATGGGACGATTTTTGCGCCATGCGCATTCCCGTTCCGCCGATAGCCGAGCAGCGTGCCATAGTAGCGGAATACGCCGCCGTGCAGCACCGCATGGAGGTGAACAAACGCCTGATAGCCAAACTGGAAGAAACCGCCCAGACGCTCTACAAAAAGATGTTCGTGGATGGCGTGGATAAGGAAAACCTGCCCGATGGCTGGAGAATGGGAACGCTGGGGGAAGTGTGCGAATGCTTTGATAGTAAAAGAAAACCATTAGCAAGTTACACCCGCTGTGATTTGGAGAAAAAATATCCATATTATGGAGCAGCTTGTTTGATGGATTTTGTGGATGATTATTTGTTCGATGGGTGTTATATCTTAATGGGAGAAGACGGAACCGTTGTTAAAGACGATAACACTCCAATTCTTCAATATGTAATAGGAAAATTTTGGGTAAACAATCATGCTCATGTTTTAAAAGGAACAAATGGTTTTGATGAAAATCTATTATACATGATGCTGAGTAACACCAATATTGCACATATTGTAACAGGTGGAGTGCAAGCAAAAATAAATCAAGCCAATATGATGTCTATTGAAGTTTTGATACCAAAACCGATAGAGTTAAATAGCATTAAGGGACAACTTGAACCACTATTTCAGAACATTATATTGCTTGAAAAAGAAATCGAGAAATTAACCGAATTACAGTCCTTGCTTTTGGCGAGGATGGGCAGATAGGAAGGGGATACTATGAATAAACTCATATCAGCAACGCATCTTGCTCAATGGGCAGAAACTAAAGACGGACAGAATTATCTTCCCGAGCTTGTGGCTAAGCTCATTCGTTCTTCCGTCTCCAATCCTAACAAATTTCGTTTTCCGTCAGGCGATAGCACCTATCTTTCCGGTTGGGATGGAATTTTGGAATGTTCGGAACGTATATATGGAAACATTCAAGGACTTTCTTTATGGGAATTTGGTTGCACCGAAGATGTTAAAGGGAAAGCTAATGATGAATATTCTAAACGGAAGGATAATACTCATGGTTATGCCCCAAGTGATTCAATCTTTGTTTTTGTGACACCAAGACGATGGACACAGGCAGAAGAATGGGTAAATGAAAAGAAACAAGAGAACTTTTGGAAAGATGTCATCGTTTTAACAGCTATTGAAATAGAAGATTGGTTGGCTCGAAACTTCTCAGTTGCGGTTTGGCTGGCGAAAAGAATTGGGATACCGACTAATGGTTTATCAACCGTTGAATTAGAGTGGGAACACTGGTCTATCGGAGAAAACATTCAACTCAAACCAACCATTTTAATAGGCAAAAGAAGAATGCAAATTGCTGATGAAATCATTAGCGATTTAGATGTCCCTTCTATCAAAATAATTCAATCTCAATCGCGAACAGAATCATTAGCATTCTGTTTAGCACTCCTATTTGAAAAAGGGACATCTTATCTTGACAGATGTATTGTCATTAAAGACGAACAAACATTAACTGAAATAACAGATTGCTACGAACATCTAATCATTATTACAGATATTCCCAATGTTAGCTATAGATATGCCACTTCAAAAGGCCATACTATTTTGTTTGCCACTTGTTTAGAAGACCAGATTAACGATGCTGTAGTATTACCGCCAATAGACAGAGAATCCTTTACCACTTCTTTACAAAGCAGCGGATTGGATTATGATAAATC
>CALBNP010000013.1 GCA_937896505.1 uncultured Bacteroidales bacterium
AATATACAAATATTTATCTGATTATCAAAGAGTTTTATTTAGAATTGCCCTTAAGTAACTATTTATTATATCCTTTTGTAGGGCTATCGCATTGTGCCTGCCACCATTGAAATAAAGTTTCATAGCATCAGCCACGTTGTGACAGCCCTACAATCGGATTTATTTAGTCTGCCGAAACGAATGTCAAAGCCAAATCAGTAGGAATAAGCGAAGCCTATTCCTAAAATATGATTGACATATTTGACATCATACTTGTACTCAAGATTTATTGATAAGTGGTTTGTAAAGCGATAAGTAGTTTCGGCCCCAAATAGATAATGGAAATGCTTTCCAACTTCCATTAGATCCCATCCATTGACACTGGGATTGGGAGAATAAGAATACACGACATGCTTTTCTTTATTATTAACATGGCCTAATCCAGCACTACCATTTAATGCAAATGCGAAATGTACATTATTAACCACTTTGTAATGCAACATAGCATGAACATAATAGTTGTTAAAAGAATAGGAATAAAAGGAAAAGTCTCCATCCCCCATTTCACAGATTTGGTTGTAGAAATGACCTCCGCCAACAACACCAATGGAAAGGCCCTTCCATAAGCTACGCAAATATCGTATGGAGAAACCTTGGCTTAGGTTGCTTTGTGTAGTATACGCATGAGACTTTCCCACAACAGGCATTTCCATCCCAATTTTTAGTTCGTTCTTATATATCGGAATATCTGTTTGAGCGTATAATCCTACGGCCAAAATCGACATGAAGAAGGTTAACAAATACTTTTTCATATTGACGATAATTAGTTTTTGTATTCATCAATCCAGGTTACTAAGCCTGTCGTATACGATAATCCCACCCTTCCATCATTGTAATATGGCGTAAAAGAACCACAATCGATATCTTGTTCTTTAATTTGAACGCTATATGTGATGTTATTTGTACCGCCAGTCTCTAAAGGAATACTGTATGAATTTGTTAAAGTAGTTGTAGTACCGGAGTCGTCTAATTCTATCCATAGAAAGTTCACATAGTTTGATATGTCTGTTGTATTCCAATAATACATCCTCCTTGAATAGCCATTATCAACAGTCCAAAATACATTATTAACGTCTTTTCTTTTGTTAGGATAGAAATACTGAGTCGTAAGATTTCCTCCCCATTTATGGCTGTAACATACACATTTTAATTCAGGAGCTCCTTTAATCCATCCTTCAATTTCGCTTAAGTTTGGGCATTTTATTTTTTGAACGCATTCGTATTTTCTGCCACTTCGTTGACTTTGTTCATTTCTTGGGCCATTAATACTATCAGTATAATTTCCCGTTATTATAGGATTTCCATTTTCATCAACTCTTTCGTTTAAAGAGATCACCCAAACTTCATGATTCATTGCATATTCTTCATCAATTAAATATGGAGTTTCTACAATGGTGTCATTTTCAAAACAATAACCTTGAAAAGCAACTTGCGATTCATCAACCCCAATGGCGTTGATAAAAATAATATTTTCCTCGGTTTTACGTTCTTGGAGTTCTTCATAATATGGAATGTAAATTTGAGGATATAAGCCTTGTTGTTGATAATATTGCAATGCTTCCATAATGGATCCATCTGCAATATCTTTTGTTTTTGATAGAACATCTTTGCATAGCACATTGTCGTCTCCATCAAACCTTGCTTGAATCATTTTATAAACGGTGGTCTTGAAATCAAGTTCACAACTGTGTTTTGCAATTTCTGACAAAATTGTCATCGATATGTTTTCAGATGATTGCATAATAGAGTTTTCTTGTCCTTTTTCTTTCTTGCATCCCACTAAGAGGACGAATGCTGCCATAACGATGGCAAACAGGGAGAATCTTTTTTTTGTCATGATGATAATGTTTTAATGTGTTAGTAAACTGGTGTATAAATATTTGAAAGTTAATATGTTGCCACAAAACACCATAATATTCATCTTCATTATTTGAGAAGACAATGGTGAAGATGTGATTATTTGAATTTAAGAGCATTCCAACTCTTACTGCCGCAAATTCTCTCTCCAAGCACGGCTCTCATGGCCTGAAGAGAATCAAACAATTCTATTCATATCTCCTTTTGCTTAAATTATTGATAAGTATCATTTTCATTTGTCGCTTTCTCTTTGTCGCATTCCTCCATGCAGGGCATCCCACCGCCGCATCCGCTCATAGAAGGCTTTCATGGAGTCTTCTTTCAAGCTGTCTGCTTTGATTTCGGCTTGTTCAACATTTTCCTTCTGAGAAGGATCCTTCGTTCGGTTTCCTTCTTGGCATCCTGTTAGCAGCAGGGCGGCCAGGGCTGCTACCATTACTGTGAGAATAAAAATCATAGCTCTTCTTTTCATATTATTATCATTTTTATTGTTAAAAATACCTCATCCCCTGAACATTCTCCGTATTACGGCTCCCGTATCTGAAATTATAGCGCAAGCTCAAATTGAACATGGGCTTGTTATAATAGCCGAACGTCTCCGAATCCGTGATTACGCCCAGATTCTCCGTATGGTTTGTGTTGGGTGACAGGTTCCTCAATAGGTTGCTGACTCCCAAATTGACAAGCAGCTTGTTTTTGAAGAAATTGCGAGAAGCGTTGATCGAGAGCGTCACATAGTCATTGGAATGGCCATTGAAACGAGCACCCGTGTTCCAATAGTTCAGCTGACTGCTCAAGTTGACGGATTTAATCCTGTAGGTCACCATGCAATAGGCATGTCCGTTGAGGTCATGACTATTGGGGTATGCGTTGGAGAGGTCCACACCCTCGTAGGTCTGACCTTCGCAAATGCGGAACTGGGTATAGTAAAAACTCGAATATAGGTTCACGCTCAATTTCTTGATTCTGAAACCCGCCGAAAGGTCAAGGCCTATTTTGGTCTGCTGGGCGATATTGATGGGATAAAGCATTCGGGTAAGCGGGTCGATTTGCAGAGGAATGTTCGCTATCAGATTGTCCTGGTATTTGACGAAAATACTTGGCGTGAAATTCCATGTGTTCTGGAACAACTCGTATTTCAAATAAGCCGAGTAGTTGGGCGAAGGCTTCAGGTCGGGATTGCCCGTGCTCCATTGATAGTTGGTGCGCTTGTCGATGAAGTCCTTCAGCCGCTCAAAATCGGGATATTCCCATGTGTTCGCCAAGGTCAGGCTGATGCTGTGTTGCCAGTTAAAAGAATAGCGCACCGTTGCCGAGGGTATGATCCTGAAATAGTTCTTGCCCACCAACTGTGTCTCGTCGGCACCAGCCAACTCGTCGTAATAGTTGAATTGGCCGTCAAAGGCTTTGTCTTCCAAGCTAATGCCGCCTGTCAGCCTCCAGTTACCAGCGAAATAGGTAAGGTTCGACGAGAGGTAGTTGTAGGCCGAATGGTAACGCTGGCCTTGGTTTTTCATCAACACAGGCTCTTCGTTGGAAAAGTATTCCGACGATACTTTTCTGTTGAAAGTCGCATCAAAGATGTAGCGGACACTCCAGTTGAGCTTGTCGCCCAACGGATTGTTGTAAAAGGCATTGACATACACCGTCGGGGTTTTCGACAGGTGGTTGTCGAATCTTTCCGTGTAAAGGCTGTCTGATGTCAAGCCGTCTAGGACGCTGTATGCCTCGCTGTAATCGCCATAGAAGCGGTCGTTATAGGCCGACACATACGCCGAGGTGTTAAGGTAATGGTTGCTGCTGTTGCTGAATTGACGGTAGAAGTTGATGCCAATACCGAAATTCGGTGTGGAACGTTGGTAGTCCGTGCCCGCAGCTTTGATTTGGCTAATCAGGTCGTTGGTCACGCCATGCCGCTCCTCCGTAAGCCTACCCATTGTCTTTACCGACGACGATAAACTGTAGCTTCCCGACACAGTGAGTTTCGTGTAATCGTTGGGTTGGTAGATGAAACCGAGGCTGTTTCCCGAAACACGGTAGCTGTTGTCTGCCGATTGCTCCTCGTTGACAATGATAGGGGTGCCTGTCGGTCTGAAATCCTTTTGCATGGTATAGCTTGACGTATTGTCGGTGGTGCGGAAACTGGCGTTGGCAATCCAGATGAACTTCTTGCGCTTGTAATTCAGGTTCAACGAATTTTCTGAATCATTGAGTTCCTTGAAGTTGCAGGTGGAAGGCTTTGTGGCCAATGATCCGCTGAGACCTTCATCAGCCGCCCGCAACCTGATGTTGATGATGCCGCCGTGTCCTTCGCCCCCTTGCTGCACGGCTGCGTCGATGAGTTCCACCTTTTCGATGCGGTCGATAGGAATGCTTTCCAGCACGGGAAACAACAAGTCGGAAGGGCTGTCATCGACATAAACGGCGGGCGTTGCCCCGTTGTAGCTCATGTTGCCCGCTTCGTCCACGGCGAGGCCAGGCAAACTGCGCAAAACATCATAGATGGTATGCGCCGTGGCTTTTCGCGTTTCTTCGATTTTCACCACAGTACGGTCGAAACGGCGGTCGATAACAGGTGTTGTGTCCGCCACCGTCACTGTTTCCAGCATGGTCGCCGAAGGCGAAAGCACAATCTTTCCGAGGTTGCGCCGTGTGCCCTGCCATTGCATTGCTGTGATGCACTGCGGTTCCATCCCGAGATAGCTGACGATGAGATAGCAGCCGTCCGAGCAGTCGCATTTTAGCGTGAAACGCCCCTTCTCGTCCGACAGGGTTCCCGCCGTCAAGGAATCGTTGGGCGCGTATGCCGCAATGTTGGCAAAAGGCAATGCTTCTTCAGTGCCTTGGGCAACAACTCTACCCGAAATCTCCATCACCTTCTGAGCCAGAACCGACTGGCAGGCGAATAAGATAACTAACAATAATAGACTTTTGCTTTTCATCGGTATCTAATTTGTTGGATTAAACAATCTCATAAACTCCTCACTTTCATTCCCAAACTCCTCAACTTTATAGCACTTGCCGTTTTTCATATAAGCAATTTGAGGATAGATAGACATTACCCTGTCATCTCTGAATAGGTTTTGTAAATCAATGCTAACCAAGTTATTTTTCAATAATGAATTGCCGTATTGTCTGTGTAGAAGTTTCAAATCATTGACAACCGTAAAAATCACAGCAATATCACTTCGTTCCGCTAACAAGTCTATGGCCATTTGGCTTGCATCAGATATACATCCTTCACAGCCTTCTCGTGGCAAAAGAATTATTGCATTGATTTTGGCTAAATCGACTGTATTTCCTTCCAGTTCAGAATAATGTTGTTGGATTTTACTATTGAACAGTTTTATTCTTTTGTCTGAACCGCACGATACTAAAAGCATCAATGACATTATTATGATAATTATTGTATTTTTCATTTTCATTGGATTTCTATTTGATAAACATTAAAAAAAAGAGAGTCACTGTTTCTGTTGTACGCGTTCTTGTCAATAAAGTACAACTCGTCATTATTAATGAAAGCAGGGCAAAAATGAATCGTGTCTAAATCAATTTCAACTTTGTTTTCAAAATTCTCATCCGTTATAATCATTGACAGTTGCGTTTCTTGCATTCCAATTCTTAGCATTCTATCGTATTCTCTACTGCTTATTGGTCGATCCACAAATCTGTAATATCTTTTTGTTATTTTATCATAATACATTCTGGAATAATAACCATTGGTAATTGTATGTTTCTCTATTTCTGGACTCTTTTTATATTGAGTCGGTTTATGTCTACCGTATGGAGCCATCTTTGTAAGGTATTTTGAACCCATGGGATGTTGATTAACAGATGACTTGAAATTGGTTGTATATATATTATCATCCACTCCATAGCCTACAATGAACTCATCCTTGTTGTCATTGTATAAAAACTGGAAATTATGAAGCAGGTGAAATCCCCAGAAGCCTTTAAAATAAATCTCAGGCTTATTCATTTCCAGATAAACGCTGTCGTTATTTAAATCTATAACAAACACTTCTTTGAGATTTTCTGTATAGTCAACGGAACTCATTCCGGAACTCGCCAAAAAAATCTTGTTATCATGAAATACAAACCCATTTGAATTGATGGCATCTGTTGGAAACGGCACATGTGGATTACCCAAATTGTTTTCCGTGTCAATTAATCTTTCACTTCTGATATCAATGTTTTTTTTTGTTTCGCCACTTGAATCGATCATAAAAAGTCTAGAATTTTTATAATCAAGTAGAAATATGGAATCAAGATTGTGAATCAAATAGCTCCCATGATGAGAATTGTAGTTATCGTCTTTAATGCGAATTTCTTTAATCAGAGATTTGTTATTTATAGAATAAATCCGTATCAAATTTAGACCATCTTCCAAAAAAGAAATACAGTTTTCATCATTGATGTTTTCCAAACCAAATTTGGCAATGCTCGCCAAGGCCAAATCCTTAGAAATAGGAATAGTAACTGTTTCTATATAAGCTAGTTTAGCTTTATGATAGTCCTTTTGCTCTTCATTACTGCAAGAACAGATTAGTATTGTTGAAACAAGGAAAAAAACTGATAGTTTCGTCTTCATATTTATTTTGTTTTTAAAATTATCAGCAGAGCAGAGTGAATAGTCACTCCGCTCTGCTTTCGATTTATTGATTAGGCACTCCGCCGCCACCGCCGACACTAGATCCTCCAGATGAAGTACAGATTGTTTCATAACAATCCGAGTTTCCTCCGGTATGTTCACAATAGTACCCACTTCTTGAATTGTCACCCGTAATGGGGATACAAGAGCCATTGTTTTCCTCTGGATTGTTTCTACATTCACATTTCCAATTTGGTTGTTGTGGACCAGCAAATGCCAAAATTGAAAAAGCAATGGCAGTTGCAGCAATTAATACTTTTTTCATAGTTGTGTTGTGTTTAATTTTGCCTCCCTGTTAATTGGGCCGATCGGCTACCGCCCTCCTTTTCGCGACTAGGATATTTTATCATATAAGTAATAATTTGATTAAAGTGAAACTTTTCATTATGGATTATAGATCAATCCGTTACCGTAAACTCACCATAATACTCATCTCCATCGGAGAGTGTAAATGTGACAATGTAATTCCCAGCATTAGGGATGTAGACTTGCAAACCATTCGGTGTGAGTACCGAAAGGAATTGCACTGAAGCACCTGAAATTGTGGAAACTTCAATAGAGACTTGCCCAAGATTCTCATTGAACACCACCGTAAGCACATGGCCGTCAAGAGTAGGAACAATACTACCGCTTTTGTCAAAACTGCCATGTAAAACCTTCTCTTTTACTTCAAGAGGAATACCTTTTACTTTCTCTTTTCCCGTTCTGGCTATGTCATTGGCATAGCACAATGCTCCCGAAAAGACTAAGCAGAGCATCAGAATCAATTTTGTTACTTTTTTCATCGTGTATTAGGTTTAAAAACACGATGCAAAAGTACTGGGGCTCTAAAACCCCTGCAAGAATATGTTGGTTAAGATTGGTTAGGGTTTTTGACTAACGTCTTATTAATCAAATGAATGAAGAATCCTTGGCCATATCCATCAAGGTGATGGGAAGTGGATTATCGCTGCCAAATATCTTACGCATTTTACCATTGCGTTGAAAAACGGCATTGTAGGTGCGCTGCATCAAAGCTGCAATGTCGGCATCAGTCAGCCCCAACAGATAAAGGCAACAATAGTCAAGGTCGCTATTGGTAAGCTCTGGATAGGCCTTTTTGAGGCGGACAGTAAATTGTCCGAAATGACAATCGACTGCCAAACGCAGGTCTAACAATTGTTGTTTGTCCATAGCAGAATCCTTATAGATGATATAATCAATTTTCGATTTGAACTGCCCTTCGTTCACCCGATCCATGATGAGACGGCATATAGGTTCTTCATCAAAAGATGCAGCAACTTCGGTTTTTGCAGCCAAATCATCCAATTGCTTGATTTGGTCTTTCAGTTCGCGCACTTCTTGGTTGCTTCGTTTCAGCCGACCAGATATGGCAGCTTGCTCCATGCGATGGGTTTGTCGTTCGGCTTCAAGCACTTCAGCGTGCTGCTTATCTCTTTCTTCCAATTCTTTTCTTGCCTGGGTCTCTTTTGCTTCTATTTCTTGTCGGTGTCGTTTTTCCTTATCTTCCAATGTTTTTTCTACTTCCGCTTGTTTCAATCTTAATTCCTCCTTATGCAGTTGTTCTGTTTTTTCAAGCATTCTATCCGCTTCCTCTTGTTGCTCCTTAATAAGTTTCTTGCTTCTCAGTTTTGCCATACTAAGGATAGCTAAAGCAATCACAATGGCAATAGGTACAATAACTTTAATTGTTTTTCTAATAGATTTTTTTCGTGCTCTTTCAGCCTCATTTTTCAGTTTTTGGTTCGTATATGACTTAAACAGATCTTCAAGTTGAGAAACCAAAGCCTTGTTCTGCGCTTCGGATTTCTTCTGTAAAGCCATAAAACGTAAACATCTATCTAGTTTTTCATTATCTCCAATACTGTCATAAATAATTCGCAAACATTCAGCAGCAGGAATCTTCAAAGCTATATCATCTTCATTTTCGAATAAGGGTTCCAAATAATACATGGCCGAATCATATATCCCTTCTTCAGCAAACATAGCACCAATGGTAAGAAATCTGGTTTTTCTCTCTTCTTCGTCATCTGCATCAACAAGAATCCGCCTTAATACAGCCAAAGAATGGTCTATCCCTAACCCTAATTGATAATCGCAAAGTGCTTTGGATGCTACTAAATCCCTATAACTAAGATTATCAGAATTTGGTAACGTTTCAAGAGCTTGTTCATAGTAATCTCGCATTTTTTCTTTGTCTCCCAACTTGTCATACTGCACGCCTATACGAGTGAGTAAATTAGAAACACCTTGTGGCGATGTTGGCTCTATTTTGCAATAAACAAGGGCTTTTTCATAACAGACAATAGAAGACTCCATCATAAACTGCTCTGAAAACATATCACCAAGACGTCCATATGTTAAGGCCATAAACTGAGCCTTTTTCCCTACCAGTTCCTTCTCCTCAAAATGTTCCTCCATCAACTCCAATGCCTTTAGATATTCTGCACAAGCTTGAACCACATTTCCCTGCTCATAATGCCCAACCCCATTGATATAATGCGCCCGCGCATCCAAAAACACATTCCCATCTGTAGAGACGCGATTTATCGCGCCTCCCTTCTCTCCACACAACGAATCAAAATAACTAACTGCAAGCAACAAATCTTCTCTGTTAGTCTGCTCACAGTCATTTTTATATAGCAGCTCAGAAATCAGCAACTGGCAATAGTGCCCGTCAAAGGTATCAAGTTCTTCCGCCTCAGGACCAACAACGAACTCCTGCAGCACCGCAAAAGCGCTGTCAGCCCGCCGCCACATCAGCGAGTCAATCTGGTAGTGTTTCAAACAGTGTGTCCGAAGTCTGTTGACTTCAGGGATGCGATGCAA
>CALBNP010000014.1 GCA_937896505.1 uncultured Bacteroidales bacterium
CCTCTGTCGGTGAGATGTATCGTGCCCAAAGTGAATTCCGGCTGATGACGGATCTTGAAACGCACGCGCTGACCTTCCGTGAAACTCAATGTCGGATTCATCAAAAGCATGTCGCTGAGCGGAATAAGCGTCGTGTATTGCGCAATCGGGTCGTAGCCCTGCGACACATAAACGATGTTGTTCGGAATGTCTTTCTTCACTACAAACCAAGGTCCGCCGCCCAGGCCGAGACCCCTTCTCTGGCCAATGGTATGGAACCAAAAGCCCTTGTGACGACCAAGTTTCTTGCCCGTTTCCAACTCGACGATATCGCCCGGCATTTCGCCCAAGTATTCACGGATATAATCGTTGTAGTTGATTTTTCCCAAGAAGCAAATTCCCTGACTGTCATGTCTTTCGGCACTCGGCAACTTATACTGAGCCGCCAAACGGCGCACTTCGGGTTTCACGATGTCGCCGATAGGAAAAATCACTTTTGAGAGTTGCGCGTATGTGATGCGGCCCAAGAAATAGGTCTGGTCCTTGAAAGTGTCGGCAGCCGTTCCCAACCAAAAACCTTGCTCGTTTTCCCACGAGCGGGCATAGTGTCCCGTGGCAATCTTATCGAAATTGTGGCCTTCCTTTTCTTCGAAGGCGCCTAATTTAATCCAGCGGTTGCACATCACATCGGGATTGGGCGTCAAGCCTTTGCGCACCATCTCCATGGTGTATTTGCCGACGGTTTCGAAATACTCGTGCTGCAAATCGACAATGTCGAATTTACAACCGTATTTCTTTGCAATATAAGTAGTTATCTCAATATCTTCTTCCGATGGGCAGCTTGACAAATCCTCCTTGCCTTCCATGCCAATCTTGATGTAGAAAATGTGCGGGTCGTAGCCCTGCTCCTTGAGGATGGGCACCACCACCGAACTATCTACACCACCCGAAACTAATGCTGCTATATTCATTTGTCACCATATTTTTTCCAGTCAAAAATTCTCACTTCTTCTGCTATCTTTTCCTTCACCGTTTCCCAATCAACAATATCAAACATTTTGGGAGTTTCTTGATTCTCAGCATCTTCGAAATATGTCAAAGCCATTCGTGTTCTGAACATCGAATATTGAGGATATTTTTGTGTATAAAAGCCAAGAATTTCGGCGAAGGAATAATGTTGCAAAAGGAAATACAAATCAATGAAATCTTTCTTTGAACCTCTTCCTTCTATCGCACTGATTTTCATTGCGGCGATGTCTTTGGGCGAAGCCAAACACAAACCATCCTCAAAAATTGCATCAGGTTTCAGGAGTTCCAAGGTGTGGGGTGGGATTGTGCAATATGATAACATCTGTAGTCCTCCTTTTTTGTGTCGGAAATGAAGCATAAAAACGACAGCGCGACAGGGTCTAAGGTCCTAAAATTCATTGCGTATGCAACGATTTTGTCTATTCCGAAATGATCTTCAATGATGAACCAATCTTTCATGCTGCCATATTCGAGCACACGCTGAATAATCCATGAGGCACTTCTGTCAATGTCAAAATGCTGGGTGTCAATATCCCAAAACAGATATTGATTTAAGCCATATAGATTTGAACTCTGTGCCATTTGCATGAAATTTCCTGCAAAATTAC
>CALBNP010000015.1 GCA_937896505.1 uncultured Bacteroidales bacterium
CGGGAAAGGATTACTCGGTTCACAGTGCCTTGTCGCATTTTGTCAGTAATGAGGAATACACAGTGGAACAAGGTCTTGTCTTGTATCAGGAACGAGAGTTCAAAACCAGGGGTCGGATTTTGTATGTTCCGGTTTATTTCTCAATGTTTTTGTGATGAATATGGCTGTGGAAACTCTTTTCAAAAATAAAACCGCCTATTTCCTTCGTTTTCTTTCTCAAAAAAACCTATCTTTGCGGCATATTGTTGCAACAAAATATCCGCTGTCTATGAAAAACAGTTTCCTCAAAGCCTATCGTTATCTCTACAAAGTGACTTGGTTTAAGTTTATCTTAATCATGTTGGCGGCATTAGCGGTTATGGATTTTCTTTGTATGCTTCCTGATATTTTTCTTAAAGTGGAAGATCCTTTTGAAAATATTTCTATTGACTTTCCAAAATGGATATGGAATATTTATGCTTGCTTTGTAGGACCCTTAATTGAAACGGCTTGTGTTCAATACTTGTTGTATAAGATTTTTGCTTTTTTCATTACCAAGAAAAATAGATTATTCCCTGCTTATGTTTTTGGCAGTTCAATTGTATTTGGATTACTTCACCTTTGGGGAGTCAACGCAAGTATTGGCTGGTACATTATTAGATTCTGTACAGCCATAGCTGGGGGATTGGTTTTTTCCACGACAATGTATTTTATGACTCGACGAAAACAGCATCCGTTTTGGTCTACGGTTACAGTTCATGCTTTTTGGAATACAGCATTTGGTTACTTATTCTCCATTTTATTCATTTTATTAAAATAAGAATTCAAGGTTTTGCAGGGCTTCCATTTAGCGGTGTTTCAAAATAAATCACCCTAAATCGTCTTTCCTTCTTCAAAAACTCTTATCTTTGCGGCATATTGTTGCAACAAAATATCCGCTATTATGATATGTTTTTTTCAATCTGACAATCAGCGTGTTATAGCAGTTGACACGCGCGTTGAGCAATCACCTGAAGACATCAAGAAACTTTCCTGGCTGTTTGGTAATGCTAAACAGGTCGCACCAAAGTCGCTGAAAGGCTATTTCGTAGGCCCGCGCCGCGAGATGATTACGCCTTGGAGCACCAATGCCGTGGAAATCACCCAGAACATGGGTCTTACGGGCATCATCCGCATCGAGGAATTCCACAAGGTCGAAAATCAGGATGCTCCTTACGACCCAATGCTGCAGGCGCGTTACAAGGATCTGGACCAAAATGTCTTCCTCATCGACCGCCAGCCCGAACCTTTGAAATATATCGATGACATCGAGTCGTACAACCAGCAGGAAGGTCTTGCCCTCAGTCCTGAGGAAATGGCATATCTGAAGAGCATCGAGGAAAAGATTGGCCGCAAACTTACTGACAGTGAGGTGTATGGCTTCGCACAAGTCAACTCGGAGCACTGCCGCCACAAGATTTTCAACGGCACTTTCATCATCAACGGAAAGAAGAAGCCGAACACCTTGTTTGCCCTCATCAAGCGGACTTCGAAGGAAAATCCGAACCGACTGGTCTCGGCTTACAAGGATAATGTGGCTTTTGTCCTCGGCCCGAAGGTCGAGCAGTTTGCGCCAAAAACCCAAAACAAGGCCGATTATTTCCAGATTAAGGATATTGACACCATCATTTCGCTGAAAGCCGAAACACATAATTTCCCGACCACAGTCGAGCCTTTCAATGGTGCTGCTACGGGTAGCGGCGGCGAAATCCGCGACCGTTTGGCCGGCGGTCAGGGCAGTTTGCCTTTGGCCGGCACTGCGGTTTATATGACATCCTATCCGCGCACCGAGGAAGGCCGCGAGTGGGAAAAGGATTGCGAAGCGCGTCCTTGGCTCTATCAGACTCCTGAAGAGATTCTTATCAAGGCTTCCAACGGTGCCTCCGATTTCGGCAATAAGTTTGGCCAGCCGCTCATCAACGGCAGCCTTTTGACTTTCGAACATCAGGAAGAACAAAGCCTGGGATACGATAAGGTCATCATGCTGGCCGGTGGCATTGGTTTTGCCAAAAAGGAAGATGCCAAGAAACTGGAACCTGAAGAAGGTGATGTAATCGTGGTCTTGGGCGGCGATAACTACCGCATTGGTATGGGCGGTGGTGCCGTTTCGAGCGTCGATACGGGACAATACAGCAACGCCATCGAACTGAATGCCGTGCAACGCGCCAATCCTGAAATGCAGAAGCGCGTGGCTAACGTGATTCGTGCCATGGCCGAAAGCGATGAAAATCCAATCCGTTCCATCCACGATCACGGCGCAGGCGGTCACTTGAACTGCCTCTCCGAACTGATTGAAGATGCCGGCGGCGTGGTTTATGTCGATAATCTGCCTGTGGGCGACCCGACTTTGTCCGATAAGGAAATCATCGGTAACGAATCGCAGGAACGCATGGGCCTGTTGGTCAACAAGAAAGCCTTGAAGGTCATCAAGGAAACCGCTGAACGTGAACGTGCGCCTTATTACGAAGTCGGTCAAGTGACTGGTGACGAGCGTCTGCGTTTTGCCCGCAAGAAAGGCACGGCTCCTATCGACCTCGCCATTTCCGATTTCTTCGGCAGTGCGCCTAAGACGGTCTTGCACGACACCGAGAAACCATATCATTTCAAGAAAATCACTTACAACAAGCGTAATTTACATAAATATGTCGAGCAAGTGCTTCAGCTTGAAGCCGTTGCTTGCAAGGATTGGTTGACCAACAAGGTTGACCGTTCCGTTACGGGCCGCGTGGCACAGCAGCAGTGCGTAGGCGAACTTCAGCTTCCGTTAAGCAACTTGGGCATCAGCACTTTGGACTATCAGGGCATCCGTGGCATTGCCACCGCCTTGGGTCATGCGCCTATCGCTGGCCTCATCGATCCAGCTGCCGCATCACGTTTGTCGGTCTCCGAGGCTTTGACGAACATCGTTTGGGCGCCGATTCAGGACAATCTCACGGGCATTTCGTTGAGCGCCAACTGGATGTGGCCTGCCAAGCAGGAAGGCGAGACCGCACGCCTCTATCAGGCTGTGAAGGCTTTGAGCGACTATTGTGTGGCTTTGGGCATCAATGTCCCGACGGGCAAGGATTCCCTCTCTATGACGCAGAAATATCCTGATGGCGAAAAGGTTGTGGCTCCTGGCACGGTGATCGTTTCGGCTGCTGGCGAGGTGAGCAATGTCCGCAAGACCATCCGCCCTGTTGTGAAACAAGACGAAAACTCCGAATTACTTTACATCGATTTCTCGAAAGATGGCTTCAATTTGGGCGGCAGCAGTTTCGCTCAGGCTCTCGGCGCTGTGGGTCAGGTTACGCCTGATGTGAAGAGTCCTGCCTATTTCATCAAGGCATTCAATGCCATTCAGCATCTGATCGAAGAAGGTCTGGTGCTTGCAGGTCACGATGTTTCGGCTGGCGGCTTGATTACTACTTTGTTGGAAATGAATTTCGCCAATACCGAAGGCGGCATGAACATCAGCCTCAGGGATTTCGACAAGGAAGATTTGTTCGCGGTTCTTTTCTGCGAAAGACCTTCTGTCGTCATTCAAGTGAAAAACGATGGCGTTGTCCGCCAAATGTTGCGTGAGGCTGGCGTGAAGTTCAATGCAATGGGTACTCTTGCCAAGGGTCGCAAATTGATCATTGACCATCAAGGTCATCTCCGCACCTTCGATATTGATGCTTTGCGCGATTTGTGGTTCAAGTCGTCCTATCTGCTCGACCGTAAGCAGAGCGGCGAACGCAAGGCTTTGGAACGTTTCCAGAACTACAAGAACCAATATCTGCATTATAGTTTCGGCCGTAATTTCACTGGCAAGGCTGCCGATTTGGGCATTGATATGCACCGCCGCAAGAAGTCGGGCATCAAGGCTGCCATCATCCGCGAAAAGGGCGATAACGGCGACCGCGAAATGGCTTACGCACTTTATCTAGCCGGTTTCGATGTCAAGGACATTCACATGACCGATTTGACTTTGGGCCGCGAAGACTTGACCGATGTCAACATGATTGTCTTTGTCGGTGGCTTCTCCAATTCCGATGTCTTGGGTTCCGCCAAGGGTTGGGCTGGCGCATTCCTTTATAATGAAAAGGCCAAGAAAGCCCTCGATAATTTCTATGCCCGCGAAGACACTTTGAGTTTGGGCGTCTGCAACGGCTGTCAGCTGATGATGGAACTCGGTCTGCTTTATCCTGACCATGAGGAACATCCGGTGATGAAACACAATGATTCCCACAAGTTCGAATCGGCATTCCTGAATGTTGAGATTGCGCAAAATGACAGCGTGATGCTTTCGTCGCTTTCGGGCCGCCGCCTCGGTGTGTGGATTGCCCACGGCGAAGGCCGTTTCTATTTCCCGTGCTACCGTGACCAATACGATATCGTGATGACCTACGGACAGGACGAATATCCGGGCAACCCGAATGGCAGCGACTGGTCGGTGGCTGGCATTTGCTCCAACGATGGCCGCCATTTGGCCATGATGCCTCACCTCGAGCGTGCCTTCCTGCCTTGGCAGTGGGCCTACTATCCCGACGACCGCAAAGATGACGAAGTGTCGCCATGGATTGAGGCTTTCGTCAATGCAAGGAATTGGATTGTAGAAAAGACGAAGAAATAATTGAATCTGAATGATAAACAGAAAGTGGCTGCGGTTTCGTGGCCACTTTTTTAGTCTGATAACTTTCGAATAAGGAAATATGTTCTATTTTTGCAGCATAATTTAAATTGAAATAGGTCATGCCGACGATCTACGATTATTTTGGAATTGTTTTCAAATTCTATTCGGATGAGCACGAACCCATTCATGTTCATGTGCAACACGATGGTGGAGAGGCCGTTTTTGAGTTGATACTTGAAAATGGACAATTAACTGAAATCAGGCAAAGGAAGCAGAAAGGCCCCGCCCTTTCTGAGAAAGATTTGAGGACGGCAAGAGAATTTGTTGAAAGGTATGCCCATAATATCGTTGAAAAATGGGTGAATTTCTTCATTTATAGGAAGAAAGTCCGTATTACAAAGATAACCAAGAAATTATGATGGATGATTATGTAACAATAGTGGGCTTTTTGTGCCATGATAACATTACCATCGATTTGGAGTTTAGCGATGGCACACATCAACTTGTAGATATTGGTGCATTCATTCGTCGTCATCCTCATCCGCAGTATGACAAATATCTAAAACCATCAAATTTCCGCAAATGCAGGCTCGAATATGGCAATGTGTGTTGGGGCAATGACTTGGAATTCCATATCGAAGACCTTTATCGGAATGTGATTTCAGCTTGAGAGATTTTCTCACACCGTCAAATCCGCAATAGTCATTCCAACGGTCTGAACCAAATCATCGGGTTTCAGCTTGAATTGCAGGCCGCGCATACCGGCACTTACATAGATGTAGTCGAACAGCTGGCAAGTTTCGTGAATGAAAGTAGGAAAGGGCTTTTTCATGCCTACGGGCGAGCAGCCGCCACGGATGTAGCCCGTCAGCGGGAGTAGTTCTTTCATCGGAATCAGGTCGCAGCTTTTGTTGCCAGTCGCCTTGGCAGTCTTTTTTAAATCGACTTCGTCGCAGCCCGGAATGACGCACACGAAATAGCCAATCTTGTCGCCTTTCAGCACTAAGGTCTTGAACACTTGGTTGATGTCTTCGCCGAGTTGGTCGGCGATGTGTTGCGCGCCTAAGTCGGTTTCATCTACCTCGTAGGGAACCAGTTCATATTCAATCTTTTTCTGGTCGAGTATGCGGCAGGCGTTGGTCTTGTTGATTTTGTCTTTTGCCATGATGATGAGCTTTTTGAAAATTGGGCAAATGTAATGCTTTTTCGGAAAGCAAAACCAAATAATTTTCTTACCTTTGCCCCAAATTTGTTTTTTATCATGTTAGTAAAGGAAAATGTTT
>CALBNP010000016.1 GCA_937896505.1 uncultured Bacteroidales bacterium
ATAGATATTACTGGGCTTTCGGAAGATTTCAGCCTAATTTTTGTCCATTAGCCCGTAATTCCAATTATTAGAACGTTGGAAATCCTATTTTTGCAATCAATTCAATAATTAACAAATAAACAATAACAGCCGAAGACCCGATGGGATAGAACGGGGAGAATAGATTATGAAAGCTTCAGTACAATACAATGATTTCAGAGGGACAACAGCAGCAGATGAATCCGATTCATTTCCTTTAGAACTCAATAATTTAATTGAGAAATTCAATCTGCCAATTTCAAAAGGCTATCACTTTATAGGTGTTTCAGTATATTCAACGGATGTAATGAATTCTGATGTTGATTTCATTTTTGAAAAAAAGTCCGATACAAAAATCGTCAAATGTTCCAGGTACGATGTTCCTTTACAAGAAGTATTGAATCTGTTCAAAAGATTAGAGATTCAAATCGGACATCATTTAGACGACATTGATGAGAAGACAATTGAAGAAATTTGAATATTCAAGCAGTATTAACATACAAAAACACAAATTCAAGCAATTATGAAAGCAAAAAGAACATTTTTCGTAGAAATTCTAGTTTTAGGATTCCTTTTCAATTTCACTTGCTGCAAAAAAGAGCCTGCCAATACAAATCAAAACGGCAATTCACAACCATGTGATTCAATTATCGAAAACGACAGTATTATAGGTGAAGACACAAGCGTTGGCGGTTTCAATGAATTAAACGCTTCAAATGCATTATTTTCAGTCAATTCACTTAAACAAGTCCGGTTTTCTAGTGGAAATCTGCAATACCTTCCAGTAACCAACACATGGCGTTTTGCAGAAAACCAATATGATTATTTGACTACAGACTACAATAACATAACCGGTAACGAATGGATTGATGTTTTCGTTTGGGCATCAAGTGGATATTTATACTTTCCTTCCACCCCATTCTTAGATAATCAATGGGTGTGGAATTCTACCAGTAGTTTTTCGCATGGTCATAGTTTAGTAGGAGAATATGCCAACGAAGATTGGGGAATCTACAATCCCATTGCCAATGGAGGGAACCAAGCTGGGTTATGGCGCACTTCAACGAAATATGAATGGGATTATATCCTAAACATTCGTCATACATCAAGCATTAATGGTATTGAAGATGCAAGATATTCAAAAGCAGCTATCAACGAAATCGAAGGATTAATAATATTTCCTGACACATACGCTCACCCAACAAATGTACCACTTCCAAATGCCATCAACAATTTTTCCGCTTCCTATACTGACGGATATAGCATATCAGAATGGGAACAAATGGAAAATGCAGGTGCAATATTTTTGCCAGCTACAGGAGATTATCACCATATAGGACATTCTCCTATTGTGTCAGGCAATTACTGGTCTACAACTTGGAGTTCCAACCCTAATTATTTGTATTACGACGCGAGCAATGTCGTTATAGAAGAAGAACGCTTATACACAAGCAGAGCACATTCAGTACGTTTAGTAATGGACAATTAAGAATTGCTGCTTCTATGTGAAAACTGACATAAAGGGAAAAAGTTCTAAAAAAACAAACGTTAGATTTATTTCCGTATTTCTGATTTCCAAATAGGCTGGCCAAAATTTCACGGTCAGCCTATTTTACTATACGGATTATTCCTCCGCCCGAAATAATCCCTCCGCCGTCACCACATTGTTAATAATGCCGTTTTGCTTGCTTTTGGTGAGGCCGAAAGGCGTTACAAGCACATTTTGCAGGCCGCGTTTCGTTTTCGTCTCTTGGCGGAAAAGGTCCATTCGGTCGCGCAATTTTTCTGCATAATCTTCTGTCATGCTGTATTTCCCTTCCAAAAATTACATTTCGCATAAGCTGATAAGACATCAGCATCGAGGAAGCATTCCAAAAGCTGACAAAGGGTTGATTTGTTTATTTGTTGAACTGTTGAATTGTTGTTTTTTGGCAATTCAAAAAAATAAACAACCAACAATTCAACAATTTTCCTTATTTTTGCCGCCGCAAACGTGGAAAGATTTGATTTGATTGCAACCACAAGAAAAAATGCTAAAACAATGTTTTTTCCTACCTACACAATCTCAACAAAGCTTCCCGCAAATTATTTAATCAACATTTAAACAATTTGTTATGAGCTATTATTTCACCTCAGAATCAGTATCTGAAGGACATCCCGACAAGGTAGCCGACCAGATTTCGGATGCCATGTTGGACGAAATCCTGCGCAACGACCCAAAATCAAAAGTGGCTTGCGAAACCTTAGTCACCACCGGCCTTGTGATGGTTGCGGGCGAAATCCGCACCAATGCCTATGTCGAAATTCAAGATGTGGCCCGCCGCGTCATCAACCGCATCGGCTACAACAAGTCGGAATACCAATTCGATGCCCAATCGTGCGGCGTCATGTCGGCACTGCATGGCCAAGCCAACGACATCTACATGGGTGTAGATCGCGAAGACCCCAAAAACCAAGGTGCTGGCGACCAAGGCATGATGTTCGGCTTTGCCTGCAAGGAGACCGAAAACTACATGCCACTCACCATCGACCTCTCGCACCGCTTGCTGCGCGAGTTGGCAGCCATCCGTCGCGAAGGCAAACAAATGAAATATCTCCGTCCCGATGCCAAGTCGCAAGTGACGGTAGAATACGAAGAAGGCTGGAAACCTGTGCGTATCGACACCATCGTCATCAGCACACAGCATGACGACTTCATCAAGCCGACAGGCGAAATGACCCAAGAGGAAGCTGACCAGCTGATGTGCGACACCATCGAGCGCGACGTGCTCAACATCCTTATCCCACGCGTCAAGAAACAGCTGCCCGCCAAGCTGCGCAAGCTGTTTGCCGACGGCATGAAAGTGTTCGTCAACCCGACGGGTAGGTTCGTCATCGGCGGTCCTCACGGCGACACCGGACTGACAGGCCGCAAAATCATCGTCGATACCTACGGTGGCCGCGGTGCCCACGGCGGCGGTGCCTTCTCGGGCAAAGACAGCTCGAAAGTTGACCGCTCGGCAGCATACGCTGCACGCCACATCGCCAAGAACATGGTGGCTTCGGGCCTTTGCGACCAAGTGCTGGTGCAGATTGCCTACGCCATCGGTGTGGCTGAACCTGTTGGTTTCTACGTCAATACCGAAGGCACAGCCCATGTGAAGATGAGCGATGCAGAGATTGCCCAAAAGATACAGGGAATGGTTGACCTCCGTCCCTACTTCATCGTGAAGCGTTTCGGACTCACCAACCCAATCTTCGAAGAAACGGCTTCCTACGGCCACTTCGGACGCCAACCCGAGATCCGCAAGGTTGAAGTATTCTATGAAGACGACACCACCTTCCGCGAAGGCGACAAAATCTACAAGAACGTCGAGTTCTTCGGTTGGGAACGCCTCGACATGGTGGATGACATCAAAAAAACCTTTGGACTGAAATAGAGTTTTACATCGGAAATCGTTCAGCAACAGTAAAATACAGGCTCCATGGTTTACATAATCCTTTCTGCATTCCTTATCTCCTATATTTCCACCATGTGGTTAATTGCAGATATGGACAGTCCTTCAAATTACACGAATGTCAAGGACTACATGCATTCAAAGTATTACATTTTCATCAATTGCTCGACAGGTTTGTTGATTGGTTGCATAGTAGCGCTATTTCTCAACACTAAGGAATGGGTATTCCCTCTAATTGCATTCATTATACTTCTCATCAACAATATAATTCTTGCAAATCGCAAGAAACGGCACTTGAAAAATAAGTAAGGACTTGAGTCAATGTAAAAACCGCACCCCAAAGCATTTTGAGGTGCGGTTTGTTTTTGTTAGATTGTAAGCGAATCAGACTATCATTCAGACAAAGAATCCATCTCTTGCATCATCTCGAACTCCTTGACAATCTCTTCTGGAGTCATGCCGAGGAAATTCAAGGCAGCTTCAACCGAAGGGACAAAATCGCTGTCAGGATAGTTGTTCAAGATTGTCTCGTACATCTCGCGAGCCTTGTCCAAATCGTGGAGCTGTTCATCATAGACCATCGAGCCTATGACGAACAAAACCATCGGAGACTTGTCGTTGTCGGGATAATTCTGGACGAACTTCTCGCCAATTTCAATGGTCTTTTCAGGTTCGAGGAAATTGACCGACAGGTCCAAAGCCTTAAACAGCCAATCAGGAGCGCTGGCTTCGTCAGGATTCTGTTCGGCAAACTTGCAGAATTTATCCACCACTTCGGGCACAGCTTCTGCATTGACAGGTTCTTCGGGATTCAGCAAGGTAGCTTCCATTTCCGTCAGTTCCTGTTCGGTAATCTTTTTCTCGCCACAGGCAAACATTCCGAATGCCAGAACAAGGGCGAGCATAATTCTCAATGTGTTTTTCATTGTTGAATTGTTTATTGTTGATTCGTTGAATTGTTTTTGCGGGATTGTGAAAGGAGACGCGATGAATCGCGTCTCTACCAATCATCTGTGTTGTTTCTTCTTGCGAGGGAAAATCATGCGGTAATCCACATCGCACTTGCCTTCCGAAATGTCGCGCAACTTACTTTGCAGCAACACTTTGCGAAGTGGAGCAATACGATCGACGTGCACATGACCTTCCAAATGGTCGTATTCGTGCTGGATGATGCGGGCGCGGATGCCCGTGAACTCTTCAACGTGTTCCACGAAATTCTCGTCGAGATATTTGATGCGGATACCGTCGGGGCGCATCACCTCTTCATAGATGTTTGGCACACTGAGGCAACCTTCCTTGAAAGGCACGTCGTCGCCAAAGGTCTCAAGCAATTCAGCATTGATGAAAACTTGCTTAAAGTCCTTTCCGTCAGGATAATCGGGATAGAACGGGTTGCCATCGACGATGAAAAGACGAATCGACTTGTTCACTTGCGGCGCGGCAAGGCCGACGCCTTCGGAATGGGCCAACGTCTCCCACATGTCGGAGAGCAGCTTTTCGAGTTCAGGATAATCAGGCGTGATGTCTTGTGCAACCGCCTTCAGGGTTGGATGTCCGTATGCTACGATTGGTAATATCATTTGTTGAATTGTTTGTTGTTGAATTGTTGAGTTGTTGACTATGTGACTGTGTGGTTGCGGGATTTTTAGGTTAATGATGGATGGAGCTCATGTAGGATTGCAAGATAATGGTGGCGGCGATGGCATCGACCAGTTCCTTGTCCTGGCGTTTCGACTTGCTCAGTCCGGCGTCAATCATGGTTTGGTGAGCCATCACCGAGGTGAAACGTTCATCATAGCGCACGATTTTCATGTCAGGCAACAGCTTCTTCAAGCGGTTGATGATAGGATCGATGTATTTCGAGCAGTCGGAAGGATTGTTTTTCATATCCTTTGGTTCCCCAATGACAATGCACTCCACTTCTTCTTGCTTGAGGTAATTAACCACAAAATCAGTAAGTTGAGCCGAAGCAACGGTAGTGAGTCCGTTAGCGATGATTTGCAAAGGGTCGGTGACAGCGATGCCGCAACGTTTCCTACCCATGTCGATTGCCATTATTCTTGCCATTCCATTCAGTTTGAGCGGCAAAGGTACGAAAAATAAAAGAATGAGAGTGAATTGAAAACTATTCAATAAACACACCAGGAATCTCCATCATAAAATCTTGAATTATTTGGCAAATTTCATCTATAAAGTCATGGTCTACAATGATAGCCTTTTCCATCATTTGCCGACATATCGATGCTTGCATATCCCCCTCATAAACATCATTGCCCAATCCGATTTCCTCGTTCCAAAAATACGAAAACGAATCATTAAAAGCTTCCCAAAAATCAGGTCTCAATTCATACCCTATCTTATTTTCAATTACAGCTTTTAAAACCTCTTCAGAAAACGCATTTTCCATATTTGGAAATATTAATTTCATAGGAAGCTTCTCTGGAGCAGCATTCCATGAAATGCAGTTCAGTCCACCTCCCCTTCTCAAAATGGTGTGAATATCGACCATGCGAATATTGCTTTTTGGAACTCCAAATATTTCAGCTATTTGTTCGAGTGCTTGTTCATCCTCAAGAGCATCCAAACGAGGCAAAATAAACTTATCATCAACCTGTAGAAAATTGATATATGCCCAATTATCCTTATGAGGTTTGTCCACATCATAGTGCAGTTCTTTAACAGTAAATTTCTTACCTAAAATAGACAACAATCGTTGCCTAAATTCCACATCAAAATCACAATAATTGGTCATGACGACAGTCTTTTCATCAACAAACCGAACCATGCCATCAACATGTCCAAATGGCTCATGCTTATCCCATGGCAAAAACGTCAAATGGCTATAATCCAACGTCCTTGTCATTCGTGTTATCACTTCATCTACATTTCTGTTTTCTTCGAAAATTTTATCCGTACAAATTACCTGTTTCCCTTTCCAAATAATATTTCCACCATCCAAAACCAGTCCTAAATCCTTTGGAATCAATGGAGAATCTGGCATCAGTTTGCTTCCATCCGTTATGTACTTTGGTTTGTCACGCAAATAGTCAGGAGCATAAGTGTAGATAATATACCTACCTTCCGGAGAAACAAGTGGCATAAAGTCACGCACCCAAATGTCGTTCGTCCCTTCAAGAAGTTCATACTCAATGTTTAAATCAACCAACGCAGCTTTTATTTCTGGCCAACAAGCATAATACTTTAGATAATAAGAAAAATAAACTTTACTCATAATTAATTAAATATCAAATAGTTAATAATTCATTACAGCAAAGGTCAATTTTTCTTCCGACATTTCCAAATCTTTTCTCAAAAAAATAGAGAAAAAGCTTTGCAGAGGACAGATTAGCATGAACAGAACCTAAAATATCCTCCTTAAAAGAGGACTCATTTGCGATAATAACAGGGAAGGCAATAGCGATACAATCTATCAACTTGCCGTTTATATTCTTTAACTTCTAAATCAGGAGCGTTGCTATACCAAGTTCTAATATTACGCAATTTAGCCTTGAAAGACTCTTCATCGTTAGGTTTGCTCACCAGATTATGGCGGATATATCTTTGGGGCTGATCATAGGAGATAGTTGTTTTCCTCACCAAAGTAGGGAATTGCACACAACCCATGACATCGCCCAAATCACGGAAGAGTTCTGCTACCTTCAGCGGACCATCAAGGACAGTTCCATTACCCTCAGCCAACAGCTGGCGAATCAAAATTCCGCCAAAATGCACATCTGGATTCCATTGATATTTGCTGCATAGATTATTATAGGGATCCGATTTACAAGCATTACTTTCAAAGTTAATATCAATGCCTCCAAAATCGTTGATATACCACCTCATTGACTTGCTCGCACGCGGATGAACGATAAAATCAGGATGTTCAGGAGCAGAGTAATAGAATTCAATATCAACAAAACGATAAGTCGAACCGTCAGCAATTTGAATGACATGTTTTGAAAATAGAACTTCTGCAATTTCTTCAAAACGGGTTTGATAATCGTTGTTCTCGACCGTGGATAAATCAAACAAGGTCTTCAATTTTTCCATTTTTTGTAGAGTTTGATTTGCAAAAATAAAAAAATCGCCGTAACCAAAGTTACAGCGATTTTATTTTGGGGTGGAAGGTGGGATTCGAACCCACGACCCTCGGAACCACAATCCGGTACTCTAACCAGCTGAGCTACATCCACCATCTGATTGCGGCTGCAAAAATAGAACTTTTTTCAATGCAAAGGCATATTTTGAATAAAATTTTTTCGTCGCAACTTTATCAGTCTAATTTCAGCACAGCCAAGAAGGCTGACTGAGGCACTTCCACATTGCCAATCTGACGCATACGCTTCTTACCAGCTTTCTGTTTTTCAAGCAGTTTGCGCTTACGTGAGACGTCGCCGCCATAACACTTGGCCGTAACATCCTTACGCACCTGCCGCACCGTTTCGCGAGCGATGATCTTTGCGCCGATGGCGGCTTGAATGGCAATGTCGAATTGGTGACGCGGAATGAGTTCCTTCAGTTTCTCGCACATGCGACGTCCAAATTCGTAGGCATGGTCGCGGTGAATCAAGGTTGAAAGGGCATCCACCGACTCGCCATTCAGCATGATGTCGAGCTTCACCAGATTAGCTTCCTGATAACCTGCCACATGATAGTCGAAAGAGGCATAACCCTTCGAGATGGATTTCAGCTTATCGTAGAAATCGAACACGATTTCGCTCAACGGCATCTGGAATGTCAGTTCCACACGGTCGGTGGAGAGATAGACCTGATTCTTCAGAATGCCGCGCTTTTCGATGCACAAAGTCATGATTGGGCCAGTGAAATCGTTCTTCGAGATGATTTGTGCGATGATATATGGCTCGTCGATATGGTCAATTTTGGTCACTTCGGGCAAACCGCTTGGATTGTGAACCTCAATCATCTCGCCATCAGTCTTATAGCATTTGAACGAGACATTAGGCACCGTGGTGATGACATCCATGTTGAACTCGCGGTCGAGACGTTCCTGGATGATTTCCATGTGAAGCAAGCCCAAGAAACCGCAGCGGAAGCCGAAGCCCAAGGCAGCCGACGATTCAGGCTCCCAGACCAGCGAAGCATCGTTAAGCTGCAATTTCTCCAACGAGGCACGAAGTTCCTCATAGTCATCAGCATCGACGGGATAGATACCCGCAAACAGCATCGGTTTCACGTTCTCGAAGCCTGCCACCGGTTCGTCGCAAGGACGTTCGACATGCGTGATGGTATCGCCCACTTTCACCTCCTTCGAGGTCTTGATGCCCGAGATAATATAGCCCACATCGCCAGCCGAGAGCGATTCTTTAGGCACTTGCTTCAGCTGCAGCACACCGATTTCGTCGGCATTATATTCCTTTCCCGTGGCGAAAAACTTCACGAGGTCGTTGGTGCGCATCGTGCCGTTCATGATACGGAAATAGGCGATAATGCCGCGGAACGAGTTGAATACCGAGTCGAAAATCAAGGCTTGGAGCGGAGCCTCTGGGTCGCCTTTAGGTGCCGGAATGCGTTCAACGATGGCATCGAGAACGGCAGGAACGCCTTCGCCTGTGCGGGCACTCACCTTCAGGATGTCGCTCGGGTCGCAGCCCAACATGTCCACCATCTGGTCTTCGACGATGTCGATCATGGCACTATCCATGTCAATCTTGTTCATCACCGGAATGATTTCAAGGTCGTGTTCCAAAGCCGAATAGAGGTTGGCAATCGTCTGAGCCTGAATGCCTTGGGTAGCATCCACAACAAGCAAGGCCCCTTCGCAAGCAGCGATGGAGCGGCTCACCTCATACGAAAAGTCAACGTGGCCAGGAGTATCAATAAGGTTCAGTGTGTATTCCTCACCTTTATAATTATACTTCATCTGGATGGCGTGGCTCTTGATGGTGATGCCACGTTCGCGTTCGAGGTCCATGTCGTCGAGCACCTGGTTGACGAGTTCCTTTTGCGAGAGGGTGTTCGTAATCTCAAGCAAACGGTCGGCCAGGGTCGATTTACCATGGTCGATATGCGCTATGATACAAAAATTTCGTGTATTTTTCATTTGGGCGCAAAAATATGAAAAAAACAAAAGCCAAACAATCACTAGCTGTCAAGCTATTGCTTTTCTGCATCATCGAACTCATCAAGGAACTTATCAATCATTTCCTTGATTGTGCCTTCTGCCTTGTCAACTCCTACCAAACCAATCAATCTGTTGTAATCCTCAATTTCATTTCCTGTAAATGTAATGACAATTTGACGTTGTTCTTTTCCAGCCACATGAGAATAGCTTTCTGGATAAGCCCAAAAACACTCCATGCAGAACTCAACATCTTTGTTATCCCAATTTGGACAATGTTCACAAGTCCATGATTTTGCACGATTTGCAGATGGACTCAATAACATGAAACACTCCAATTTATTCTCATCTTGTTCGCCACCAATTTCATATGGAATTCTATGATCAACCTGTAGCAATTTTTCTTCTAAAGGTTGAAAATAGATGAAACATTTCGCTCCATATTTCTCAATCAATGCCTTTTTCAAGGCTTTTGACAACGCTGTTCTTCCTGCGACTTTCGAGACTTTATCATCTGCCGATGACGGATCTCCGAAACGATAGGCACCGATTGTACGCCCATCCGAAGATTTCACTCGGTACATTTCTAATGGAATACCCAATTCCCGCACATCACGCGCTGCACGCGGTGCATGCTTGTATCCATAAAGTTGCTCCAGCTCTTCAGTAGTCACAAAACCATGTTCCAAAATATGTTGAATAACGGTCCTTGGTCGTTTTGCGGTAACAGAATTCAGTTTTTCAAGAAACGATTTGGGATATTTTTTCATACAGCTAAGGATTCAAACAATGAACATTGTTTTTCATGAATTGGATAGAGTTCTTTTTGAAGCCCTTGACTAAGATATAAAGCTTCATATGTGATTTCTTTTTTCCCGAGCAAAAGACTTTGGCTAGACAATCCTGCATTCAACAGTATCTTCTGTAGTCCCAACTCTTTAGGCAAATCGGAACCATATTGTTTTTCACCACACATTCCATCATAGCTGATAAGGAAATCGATTCCACGACGATTCAATCTATCCACCGCATCAACAAAATCATTAAAATCAATTCCTGAAAAATAACGATTGTCACGCACATTAGAAACACCTTGATAAGGAGGATCCATATATACTATATCGCCTTGTTTTAAACAATCAAGCACTTCGCGGTAATCTTTTGACATGAAACTCGTCTTTCCTTTCAAAAAATAGGAAATCGCCATGACATTAGGTCTCAAGGACTGTGGAGAAGTACCATTCCGTCTCTTATCTGGAGACTGGTTAAACTGTCCATTGCTACTATATCTGACCGATCCTTTAACACATCTGGCCAACAAATACAACATGTTTTCTGGAACTTGTTGACCATTGTTAAACTCATCCCTCACCTTATAATAATGTTCAATACTACCATTGGGGAAAGTGAATTGTTCATTCCAAACCTTAGAATAATTCTCAATTAATTGGTCTGGAGCTTCAACAGCCGATCTTAACACCTCCATCAACGGTGCATTTAAATCATTGATGACATAGTTATCTGCCCTTCTCTGTCTTGACACCGCAATTGTGATAGCTGCCATTCCTGCAAAAGGCTCTACTAACCTTGAAAACTTTAAAGGTAAATAATGCAATATTTGTGGAGCGAGGATTCTTTTTGACCCTTGATATTGGACAATATGAGGTGCATTCCCTTTCATAAATGGTACTTTTACCTTGCAAAATTAGACAATTTTTAAAAACCTCCTCAGAAATAACAAAAAAAACAGCCTCATTGATTATTCAAAAAAAGTATTATGCCTACTTTTGCAACTTCAAAAAAGAAGACATGATAGCTGACACCTACTCACAAGAAGAACAAGAAGAAATCGAGCGACGACATCGTCGCCTGATTAAATCGTGGCAGACTCGAAAAGAGTCGCAAGACCTCGAAATGGTTGACAAGGCCTTCTACTTTGCCGTGGAAGCCCACAAGAACCAACGTCGCCGCACGGGCGAGCCATACATATACCACCCCATCGAAGTGGCCACCATCGCTGCCCACGACATCGGGTTGGGACGTACTTCCATCATCTGCGCCCTACTCCACGACGTTGTGGAGGACACCGAATACACACTCGACGACATCAATGCCATGTTTGGCGAAAAAGTGGCGCGCGTGGTAGATGGTCTCACCAAGTTCGAAAAGATGGAAGACGTGGAGAGCATGCAAGCCGAGAACTTCAGGAAGATTATCAGCTCGCTGTCGTACGACATCCGCGTGGTGCTCATCAAGCTTTCCGACCGTCTGCACAACATGCGCACCCTCGACTCGATGCCCAAACACAAGCAGCTGAAAATTGCCTCCGAAACGCTTTATTTATACGCTCCCCTCGCCTATCGTCTCGGCCTCCATGCCATCAAGACGGAGTTGGAAGACCTGGCACTGAAATACACCGACCCGACCATCTACAACAGCATCTGCAAACGCATGGAGGGAGTGCGCGAACAACGTATGAACGAAATGCACAGTTTCATCGTTCCCATCGACGATGAACTGAAGAAAAACGGCGTCAATGCACGCATAGTCATCATCGAGCGCTCCGTCAACTCGGTATGGAAACGCATGAAAGAGAATGAGTTGCCTTTCGAAGAACTTTATGGAGCCTTCATTGTGCGCATCATTGTAGATTGTCCCATCGAACAGGAAAAGATTGAATGCTGGAAGATTTATGCCATCCTGACCAACTGCTATCAGCCTTTCACCAAGAAGCTGAAAGACTGGATTTCGTTCCCGAAAGCCAACGGCTACGAGTCGCTCCATGCCGTGGTGATGAGCAAGACCGGTAATTGGGTTGAAGTGCAGATACGCAGCCAGCGCATGGAAGAGATTGCCGAGAAAGGTTTTGCCGCCTATTGGAAATACAAGACTGACGAGCGCATCGAAAGCGGTTTCGACGAGTGGCTCAAGAAGGCGCAAGAGTTCATCAACACCCAAGCCGACAACGCCATCGAATTTGTCGATAACTTCAAACTCGACCTCTTCTCCGACGAGATTTTCGTCTTCACGCCTCGTGGCAAGATGATTTCGTTGCCCAAAGGCTCCACCGCCCTCGACATGGCCTATCATATCCACTCCGAAATTGGCGACCACAGCATCGCTGCCAACGTAAACAACAAGCTGGCTCAACTCGATCAGGAACTTCGCACAGGCGACCAAGTGGAAATCATCACCTCCGAAGCGCAACATCCACAAGAGAAGTGGTTTGAGTTTCTCGTAACCGCCAATGCCAAGTCAAAACTGAAGGAAGGCATCAAGGAATACCGACGTTCGTTCCGCGACGAAGGCGAAGCCAAGTTCAACGAAATCATGCAAAAGATTGGCCTCGACCCATCGAAAGCCAACCGCACAAAAATCATGGAAGAAGAGCATATCAACAGCACCATCGACTTCCTCTATTTCGTGGCAACAGGCAAAATCGACGAAAACATCATCCGCAGCATACTGAAACCGCAGTCAGGCGGCAACACCTTTGTACGCTATATAACCTTCGGCCTTTTGGGCAACAACACGAAAGACAAAGACAAGGCCAACACCGACACGCTTTCATCATCGGGCGAGTTCGACTTCAACGTGGCCACTTGCTGCAACCCTATCCCTGGCGACGACGTGATAGCCTTCAATTTCCCAGGCGAACCACTGCAAATCCACCGCAGCAGCTGTGCCAAGGCCATCCAGCTTTCGGCCCGTTACGGAAACAACATCGTGAAGGCCAAATGGCAACCCAAGAGCGAAATCGCCTTCCTTGCCGAACTGAAAATCACCGCTTTAGATACGGCAGGCCTGCTCAACCGCATGACCAACACGCTCTCCAACGAGATGAAGCTCAATCTTCACTCGCTTCACATGGAAGCCAAGCAAGACCTCGTGGAAGCCAGCCTCTCCATTTTTGTCCACAACACCAACGAACTTGACGACCTGATTAATAAACTCAACAGAATCAAGGAAGTACAGAAAGTGGTCAGAAAAAACAAATAATGATTTGGCAAGCAATTGACGAAGATTCAGTTTTTAGTATTATCTTTGCCGAAACATTAGTCAAAGAAAAGAAGAGTGAAAGAACCTTTCGATAGTACTCACTTGACCGTCAAGAAGATTTTCATCGATTATCTCCAACAGATGAAGCTTCGCAAGACCCCCGAACGCTTTGCCATCTTGAGAGAGATTTATTCGACCAACAGTCATTTCGACATCGACTCGCTATACAACCAGATGAAGAACAACAAATATCTGGTCAGCCGTGCAACTTTGTATAACACAATGGATTTGCTCTTAGATTGCGGTCTGGTCATCAAGCACCAATTCGGGCACAACTGCTCGCAATACGAAAAGTCATACAAATTTCGCCAACACGATCATTTCATGGATGTCGAGACCAACACCGTGCTCGAATTCTGCGACCCTCGCATTCTGGAAATCCAAAAGTCGATTGAAGAACAGTTTGGTGTCGAAATTACGCACCATTCCTTGACGTTTTATGGAAGGAAGAAAGTGGAAAACGAAAAGTTGAAAAATGAAAGTGAAAAGTTGAAAGATGAAAGTGAAAAGTTGAAAGATGAAAGTGAAAAGTTGAAAGATGAAAGTGAAAAGTTGAAAGTGGAAAACGAAAAGTTGAAAGTGGAAAAGTAGAGACGCCGATTTATCGCGTCTCAAAAACACCGATTTATCACGTTTGCGGAATGAAAACAAAAACGAATAAAAGGAAACAACATGAAAATGAACAAATTAGATATTCTTCTCGGATTGCAATGGGGCGATGAAGGAAAAGGGAAAGTCGTCGATGCCCTAACCCCGAATTACGATATTGTAGCACGTTTTCAAGGCGGTCCTAACGCGGGCCACACCATCAAGTTTGGAGGCAAGAAATTCGTGTTGCACAACATTCCATCAGGCGTGCTGACCCCAGGTTGCGTCAATGTCATCGGTAACGGCGTCATCATCGAACCTCATATATTAAAAGGTGAAATCGAAGGTTTGCGCGAAGCGGGCTTCAACCTGAAAGATACACTAATGATTTCGAACCGCGCCCACCTCATCCTGCCCACCCATCGCGCCTTGGATGCTGCCAACGAGAAATCGCTCGGCAAGATGAAGATTGGCTCCACGTTGAAAGGTATCGGCCCATGCTACACCGACAAGACCGCACGTAAAGGCTTGCGCATCGGCGACATCAATTCGGTGGAATTCAAGGCCCGTTACGAAAAACTGAAAGAATCACATTTACAACAGATTGCATCGCTTGGTTTCGACATGAGCGGTTTCCAACTTGACGGTGTTGACTTTGCCGAATACGAAAAGATGTGGTTCGAAGGCATCGAATATCTGAAACAATATCAGTTCATTGACAGCGAATACTACATTAATGAGGCATTGGATGCTGGCAAGAAAGTGCTGGCCGAAGGCGCACAAGGCTCGATGCTCGACGTCGAGTTTGGCAGCTATCCTTTCGTCACCTCATCGAATGTGATTGCCGCTGGCGTTTGCTCAGGCTTGGGCATTGCACCTAACCGCATCGGAAAGGTCTATGGCATCTTCAAGGCTTACTGCACACGCGTCGGCACGGGTCCCTTCCCTACCGAACTGTTCGATGAGACAGGCGAGACATTACGCCAAAACGGCCACGAATTTGGCGCCACCACAGGCCGTCCGCGCCGTTGCGGCTGGCTCGACCTTCCCGCGCTGAAATATGCCGTCATGCTCAGCGGTGTCACCGACTTGATGATGATGAAATCTGATGTCATGGATGAGTTCGAGACCCTGAAAGTGGCTACCGCCTACCGCTACAACGAACAGGAAACCAAGCATTTGCCTTTCGCTGCCTGCACCGAGACCATGGAACCCGTCTATACCGAAATCGAAGGATGGAAGCAGAAAATCAACGGCAGCATCCCTCAAAAGCTGGAAGACTATATCCGTTTCATCGAAGATTATGTTGGTGTTCCCATCACTTTCGTCTCATACGGTCCTGACCGCACGGAAAGCATGTTCAGAAACAAATAAGAAGGAATCCCTTCGTCGAAATACACAAGGCTGCATCGGAAAATGCGGCCTTTTTTCGTCAATAAGCTTGAAAAGATGTAAAATTTGGCTTGCGATAATCTTGAAAAGATGTATTTTTGCAGCATCAATAATCTTGAAAAGATGTAAAACAAGGCATTTGATAATCTTGAAAAGCTGCATAATAATATATGAAACGCAAGATTTACAACAAGTTACTAAATTGGAAAAATCAAGGAGGGAAAACAGCCGTTTTGGTTGAAGGTGCAAGACGTATCGGGAAGAGTTTCATCGTAGAGGAATTTGCCCGAAACGAGTACGATTCATACCTGTTCTTAGACTTTAACAAAGCCGCCCCCATCGTTTGGGAATGGTTCGACAACTACCTCAACGATTTGGACACCCTGCTGACCAACCTTCAAATCCAATACGGCGTAAAACTCACGCCACGGAAATCCGTCATCATTTTTG
>CALBNP010000017.1 GCA_937896505.1 uncultured Bacteroidales bacterium
CAACAAACCGATTGGCCATATTAAATATGCACTACTTTAATTCCGCCAACGGGTAAACTAATATCTTTTCCAACAACATGTGGTTCTAAGTGGACTTGTTTGGAGGAAGTATGTACCAAATCAAATCCTTTTAGCATCGGGACAATTGCACCACAACTTGGATTGGTACAACGAATTGTTCTTGCCCAATAAAATGCCATCGGTTTATTACCATTCTCATCACAAGGATACATCCATCCAACCTCTTTTTCCGTCTCTTTCAGCACACGTTTAGCATAAAACTCCACATCCCAAGCCAACCAGTTTGGCAAACGGACCAAGCCATCGGCAGAAGGCCAGTTTATGCCCTTTTCTTGGAGCATCCTTACGCCTTCATCGCCATACAGTTTCAAGAATTCTTCTGCGCTGTAGGTAATCGGCTTGCCATATTTCTGCGGGAATTCGGCGCTGCCTTTTTCAATGATATGGGCAACAGGGTTAATGTCGTTGCCATAGCTGCGGCAACCCAATCGGGCTGCTTCAAGCGGAATGGCTCCACCACCCGCGAAGGGGTCGAACACGCTGGGCATCTCGTTTTGGAAGGCTTCAATGGCATGGTGCAAGGCTTCTTCCGCTTCGTCCACAGCCGCCGTTTTAACATGCCTGTCGGGAATGGCATACAAGGTTTTCTCGGCTTCCTTAATAGCCTGGTAAGCCCTGTCGAAATCACGGCTCATCTTCTCAAACGAAAGGCTGCCATCCTTATCCGAATGGTAGGCCACCCAAATCAGTTTCCGGGCAATGCCAAGCACCCTTTCATCGTTCTTGTTTTCCCATTTTATCAAGCAGTTGGCATCAAGTTGTTCGGACGGAGCCGTGGTTTTGCCTGCCAACATATTCCGCTGGCATTTGTCGGAAAACTTGCCCACGAACATCATCAGCCTGTGCCGAAGATTGTCCTCCATGGGGTCGTAGATTGAAGTATAGGGAATATCAGGATAGGGCGCATAAACCGACGAGTTCAACAGCGTTGCCACTGCATCCTTAAAGGCCTGCGGGCAATTCTCGTCCAAAGGGTCGGGAACAAGACTGGCAAAGACAATGGCCCTACATGCGGGCAAGGGTCTTCTGGCCCACCACAAATGCAAGGTGGAAATATGCCCGTGGCGAATCGATTTATCTCTAACGCTCTCTGCCGAAATCTCCTTAATCGGCATGGCTACCTCTATCAGTTTCTTTGCTTTCATTTGCTCAGTCTTTCTTTGTTTCTTTCTTTTTCCAGTTTTCCAATGGCAAGTAGTATTGCACACCCTTCACCATCTTTTCAAAATCGAGTTCATTGCCAGGGTCGTTGACAATGTGCAGTTCCGGCTTGGTCTTGCAGTTGGTCACGATATACAGCCAAGCGCGTTTTCCAAGCTGGGTGAGACGATTCCATTCGTTTTCGCTCAGCATCACGCCATCGGTTCCCGAGCGGCCTTTCACTTCAATGTAGCGCTTCATGCCATCAGCGCCCACGCTTCTTATGTCGTAGCCCACGTTTCCTTTCGAAACGTCAACAGGCGTTCTTCCCTTCGATGTCTCGTAGCCCTTAGCCACTTGCATGGCAATGGCCTCCACTTCATCGTCACGGCTCATGCCGAAGTGGCTGTTGTATTCCACAGCACTCAGCGGCACCACATACGCACATCCCAACACCTCAGGCGGGCGTTGCTGCAACTCAACCATCTGCGCCATGGTAGCCAAACGCTCATCGCGACGTTTCTCAGCCTGACGGCGCAGTTCGAATTTCTTGGCAAGTTTCTCTTGCAGCTTCTCGCTGTCGCTGTACAGGCATTTGCCTTGCAGGTCGTTTATCTCAAGGTCCAAATCCTCAATGACGCGTGCAAAGGCTTCGTTGAGATATAGGGTCCTCGCTTCATTGTCTTCGGCAACCCTTTTCTTGGTTTGCTCATACAATGGTTCGGCAATGTTATCAAAGGCCCAAGCCATCACTTCTGCCTCATCTTCAACATCAGGCGGCACTATCTCCTTGGCGTATTTCACCGGAATATCCAAGTCGATAAGTTTTGCCGGCGATGTGGAACTGAATTCACTGGCAGCATTTTTGCAGACCAAAGCCATATTCTCGTTGGCCACATTGTCGCCGTCCTTCGAAGGCCTGTTGTCGGTGATTTGGTTTTTCACATAGAATGCCAGATAACTTTCAGTGTCCTCAGGCGACACTAATATTGTTCCCTTCATCATCTCGTCGCGGAACAAATCCCTTACGGTATCCACCAAGCAGTCGAACAACGGATTGCCAGGGTTCACATAATGAGCTTTGCCTAACACCGAACTTGCATTGCTATAATCAAGGAAGATATGTTTATCGAAGCAGAAAAGGATATGGGTAAGATTATCCGAGTAAATCTTATAATCGCGTTTTAGGCGTTCGGCAACCACATCCGGTACTTTGGTTATCTTATAGATGCCATCCTGCACTTGTTGATATTCGCCGCCAAGATATCTGAAAGCCTTTTCGAAGAACAAACGGATGTAGATAGGCTGAAGCCGTTTCTCGTCAGAGTCTTCCTTCAGCATCTGAGCCTCGTGGAAATCCACCTTGCTCGTTGCCATCGACTTCGTGTTTTCCTCGATTTTCTTCTTGAACAAGTCTTTCATCTCGTCATTGTCCTTGGCAATGAACAAATCCAACTGCGATTCGTTCCCATTGAACACGGATGAGATGATGTCGTCTAACGAAATGCCTTTCAGCACGTCCTGAATCACGTCATACACACGGTCGTCGCCCAAGCCTTCACGAATGTTGTCCAACTTCACCAAAAGTTTTGAGAGCACCTGACCTTCGCGTGTGTTGTCGGCCACCATGTTGAACACCCACACGTCGCGTTTCTGTCCATAACGGTGGATACGTCCCATACGCTGTTCAAGACGGTTTGGATTCCACGGAATATCCCAGTTGATGAGCAGACGGCAGAACTGCAAGTTGATACCTTCGCCCGCTGCATCGGTGGCAATCATTATCTGAGCCTCATTTCTCATGAACTTCAGCTGAGCTTGGCGGCGTTCGTCCACCGACATGCCACCATGTATGGTAGTCACCTTATAGCCGTTGTTCTTAAGCCTATCTTCAAGGTAGATTAAAGTGTCCTTGTGTTCAGTGAAAAGTACAAGTTTCTCGCCATCCACCACGCCTTGGCTCTTCAACAGGCTTTTCAACTCCTGGTACTTCTTTTCTTCCTGGTTACGCGCATAAAGGTTGTTGGCCATTTCATACAAGGCCTTCACCTCGGCAGCTTCACGTTTCAAGTCCTTGGGGCTGGAAGCCGTCGTAAACCATTTCAGTTTCTTAGGGTCCGACAAGATGTTATCCAAGGCATCCTTTTCGTCGTCGTCCATATCTTCGTAATCATCCACGTTGTCCACATCGATGATTTCCTCAATCTTCTCCTTTTGGTTCCAGAGTGCAGGATTCTTCTCCAACTCGTCCACCAATTCCTGCAAGGCAGTCCAACGTCGCTGCAAAGTATTTTTGATGGCATATATCGAACTCACCAACCTACGCTGCATGACGGTCAGAGCCAAGGTGACATGAATGTTTTTCGATGTAAGGGCTTCTTCCTTGCGCTTTGTCAAATACTTGGTAACGGCATCATACAGTTCTTTTTCTTCAGGAGTCAGCTGATACGAAACCGTCTTTGTGTTACGCTTCACATACAGTTGGTTGCCATCCCAATCCTTCATGTCCTCTTTCAGGCGACGGATGAAGAATTTGTTGATGCCATCCTGACTAATTTCCTTAATACGGTCGGCAGCAATGTCGGCAGTAGAGAAAATATCTTCATCTAACAACTGGAGCAAACGCTTGAAGGTGTCGTCTCTTCCTCTATGCGGCGTAGCCGTCAGAAGCAAGATATGTTCGCAGCGTTTCGACAACTCGTATGCCGCTTCGTATCGGCGCGACCTATAGGTCTTCAATCCGTATTCGTAAGCCGAAAGTTTGTGTGCCTCATCAAAGATGACCAAATCCCAGTTGGTGTTTTCAAGCACCTTCATGTACTTATCACGGCACACCAAATCGATGGATGCCACAATGCGGTCTTTGGTCTGGAAAATCGTTGGGTCTGAGTTGAAGACTTCACTGTTCACCAAGGTAAAAGGCAGATTGAACTTCACCAACATTTCATCTTCCTGCCATTGCTTCGTCAGGCCACCAGGAGTAACGATAAGGATACGTTCCACCATCTTTCTCATCAGCATTTCCTTGATGAGCAAGCCCGCCATGATGGTCTTACCAGCGCCAGTATCGTCAGCCAGCAAGAAACGTATCTTTGGCTGAGGCAGCAAGAACTTATACACAGCCTCCACTTGATGAGGCAATGGGTCAACCACGCTACAGTTGATGGCGAACAAGGGGTCGAACTGATAAGCCGTCTTTATCCGTTCAGCCTCGGCAAACAACTTGAATTTTTCAGGATCACCTTTGAAGTTGAATTTGCCTTCATCCGCAAGAATCTCCAATTCCTCAATCTTTTCCTTTGTGACGATGACGCTCTTTGAGATATTGGTATTCACCCCTTTATAGGTAATGGAATAACGGCTGCCAAGCGTCTGAATCTTAATCACGACGACCGACTCGCTCGGTATCAAATTCTTAATGACATTGCCAACTTCAATCATAGGTGCTGGTTTTAAAAGCTCCAAAAGTAGGAAAAAAACCAAGACACTATAATTATTTATTTATATATACAAATAGAACAAGCTATTAAATCATTATGAATGAGGGTTATATGGTATTGCGATTGATGGATAATTTATTTTTGTGGGACTTATTGCAGTCGGGCACTATATTTTGAGATTGAGCAGACTTAATTAGTTAGAATGGTTGATTTAGGTTTGTGATTATGGGAAGGAAGATTATTATCTTGCAAAAGAAAAACAAATTAGCACTTATTGATTCTCATCATTTTTAACAGAATCTAATGGAAAATACTGTCCAGCATTTCCATATGTTATAATATCCACAAATGCTTCATTCTTTTTGAAGTGGTAATCATACTGAATAACTCCATAGTCAGAATTTAACTGATAATCTTCCATCTCTTCAAGTTGTGTCATGTGTAATGCACCTGCTTTTGCATAAATATTCTGAACATCTTTCACAGGGAGTCCATTCGCCTTGAAAACTGTTGATGCAGCAAAATCAAATCTTGGCCCCAAATTATTTGCAATATTTATCGCTCCTTTTGAACAATGATGAGGAACTTTTATCCATCTCATATTTTTAATAATTTCACTTTCAATCCCATTTGCATGTTCATTCTCTGTATCTCCTCCAAAATAAAAATCATAACCATCAAGTGACATTAAAAATGAAATCGATAATTCATTAGGCTTATTGAATTGTTTTCCTGCAGTTACGTAACAATCTGTTCTATATCCTAAAGGGGTAAGAAATCGGAAATATAGTTCTTTATATTCTGCATTATCTTCAGAAACAATGCGCATTGGATAAATGCTAGTTGAATAGTCCCCATTTGCAGATATGCTCCGCCATATTTCTTTGATATTAGGATGTTTTTCCACCAAAGTCCAGATGTTATTGTATATTTCAACAGCTTTTTTACTTTCACCTTTCAATAAATCTTCCGTTAAATTAGGATAGTAAAACTTTGGCAAAAAAACGATAAGGTTATCATGGAAAAAATCTTTGATTAGGCTGTCAATCCCCAAGGAATGATCATAGTGCGGATGAGTCCAACATACAAAATCAAGTTCTTGTACATTATATTTTTTCAATAGCTTTCGAACAAGATTTAGATTGACTGTTTCGTAACAATCAATTACCATTGACATGATTATTTTCTCTTCATCATTAGCACTATCTCGGAAAAGAACAATAATTGATTCTCCAATATTTTTATAACCAATTACGAATAAACTGATTGTGAGATCGTCAAATGAAGAAACATAGAATTCTTTTTTAAAACAATTCATCATAGTGTTCTTCAATATGAGTTGCAACGATGACAGTGCCCCATGATATTTTGGTTTCTACAGTACTCGTGCGATACTTAGAGACATCACGATCATAGTTGCTAATAATTGCGATATTGCAATCAACGACTTTTGTGACACGACTTGTTTGTTTGCTCAAATAATCCTCAACATTCTTATCCATCAATTTCATCCTTTACCTTTATGCATGAATCGAGATATCTTTCACTTACCACATTGACAAACATGTCAAACATCTTATCCTGCATTTTCTCATTTAAATATGATTCTATAGATTGTTCTTCACTTACTGTTTCTAGCGTATCTGCATATATGTATGAATCGACGTCATAGATTAGTCTGAGCTTATCATTAGGGATACGTTCAATACGTTGAATCACATTGAATTTTACATCATCAATATGCAAAAAATCTGTCAATGTTGACATATCTTTGGATCCACCTTGTTTCCAACTATTTTTCACGGTGAAATTATCATTGAAATAATCATCAATTGGATCCTTAGCATTCAATATTTGAACATCAATTTTTCTAACTCCAAGACGTTGGAACTTAACAAATTGGTCTTGTTTCATGATGTTATTCATCAAAGAAATCATCAAAGACGAATATTCACCGCTTCCTTTATAATTGTTTCCGCAATCTATTGATAATGTAATGGATGTGTTGTCTATATCTAATCTCGCTTGGGAATTTGTCGTGTCTTTCCATTTACTAAAACGGAAAATGGTTTTATCTTGTGCTTTTGTGACAGGAAGCCCACCTGTTCCTGCGTCTTCGGGCAAAAAGCTTACATTTAATTCTCTTTGAGGAATCTCCTCAAGAATTGCAAATTTTGATTTGATTGCCTCTGATTGCTTAATCATATCAACAAATGAACCAATGTTTATTACCCCAGAAAAATCAAGACGAATAATAACGGTCTTTAGCATTTCTGAATAGATGTTCTCTCTAGTATATTTCTTCATTATTTTATCTAATTGATTTAATATCACTTCATAATTCACGACACCTGAAGTATCTATAAAAAACAGAGGAATATTAAGTTCCTGAGACACAAATTTAGCTTGTTCGATTTCGGCATTTTGCAGTTCTTGTATATGGTCTAAATCATATGATATCCCATCCCTTTCTTTGAGTCGTTTTTGAACGATATCGACAGCACAAGTTGTTAGAACAATTCCACCAAGGCTCAAAGAAGCGAATGTATCTATTGGTACAGATTCACAAAGTCCGTCTTCATTCCACAAAGCAAAATGTCCATCAATAATATAAGAACTATCTCCTGAGGTATTTTGTGCTAATAATTGACGTAATACTTCTTGGTTATATTTTACATTCTCAACTTGTTTGGACTTTTTATCCCAATTCAAAAGACCACTTGCAGAAACATACTTACATAAATATGCCTCAACAAGTCTTTTGCATAATGAACCTTTTCCCGATCCATGCACGCCACCGACAAATATTTTAGGTCTTGCCATAAATTACATCTTATAATAGATAATCTTTGCTTACATAACAAAATGATTGTGGCGGAGTAAAATTACCGAACACAGAGTAAGGATTGATAGGCTCATCATACGACTTGAATGATTTTATCTCCAATGCGTATGCGATATCCTTGTTATAATAGTACTCTTTAAAATACTCTTCCGAAATTCCTGACAATTGATTAGTCATAGCCCATATTCTATTAGGTTTCCCTTCTAAAACATCACCCAACTCAAACTCTCCAATAATTCTGCAAACAGGACTTGATGCATATACATAGACCTTTTGAACATGTTTTTTAAAACATGTTTTGCGAAATTCATATTTCTTTCTGCCAGCAACAATTTCCTCAACAAATTGGGGTTTAATCGATAAAATAGCGTTCATCTGCACCTCCTAATTTTAATATATGTTTGTATTGGTCATCAGTAACAGGACAAAATCCCCAATATTGATTACCATCCATTCCGACATCCTCTAAAAGCTTTTTTCTAATTACTTTTTTCGTAAAGGCAACATTGTAGAGCATCTTGATAACAGTAAAACTGTTTTTATACCTATACCATTTACGCAAATCGTTCTCAGAAAATATGCTATACTGGTTTGTAAATGTCACAAATTCATTTTCATTTTTGAAGTCATTGAAAGTTTTCACTTCATTTACTGTACAGACTGACGTAACAACACTTCGATAGTTTGCAGCCCCTAAACCATCTGTAGTTCTATAAATTAATAATATATCGCCTTTTTTTAATTTGTCGACATGTTCCATCCAACAAATGTAAATTTTGTGAATAGAATTCGTAGGGCTAATATCTCGAACCAGATCGTATGGATTCTCATTATGTAATATAGAATCTGGAAATAACCGCGTATGGTAATCGGGTCTAACTGAAAGTATTCTTTTTTTCACGCCATCGCTTTTAACGAATGGGTAATCTTTAACAATATCACCAGTTGTATTTCTCATGTCTTTAACGAGCACATATTCAGCACCTCTATCTCCATGATTTTTATCTGCAACGTGATTGAATCCGAAATTTTCAAAAGACATTATCAGGTATTCCAATTCTTTAATAGGAAATATCGTAACATAAATTTCATCCACATCATCAGCAATAGCTCTATCCATTATTTTTTTCATAAAACGTTCACCTCGTCGTGAACCTCTTGGAGAAATTTTAAATGTTCCGACTTTTAGTCTTTTCTTTGGCGGAAGAATCGGTATAACATCACTCAATTCCCCTTCCTCAATCTTAAGATAAAGAAAATCCAAAATGTGTCCACTTTTGTCCATGAAAACGTATGCCGATTCGTTATTGGCAGCTTTCTTCTTAAACCATTGTTCAAATTCGGGATAACTAGTTTTTAAACTATCAAAAAACGAATCGCCAAGATTCAATTCGGAAAATAACCGAATTGCTAAATCCATGTTTTGCTGCGAGCTATTGTTACACATAATGACACTTTTGAGTACTTATAATATCAGGTGCAAAAATACTCTTTTTATCTTATGGATAACATATCTTTTCCACTATTTATTCCATCTTCACGGCTTTTACATAGAATCCACTAAAGTCCATTCTTCTCCATTGAAACCGCATAGTATCACCTTCATCACAGTCTTGTTCAGGCAAAAATACAATTTATTCCGCTTTTGCAGCAAAAACATTCACCATTAATATTTAGGAACCCATAATTAGGCGCTATTCCCATTATTGACTCCCATTTCATCAGTAACACAACATATCCCCAATCGAATAAGTCCAATAACACAATCATCTTTGATTTGGCAATCGCGATTGCCCAATCTCCTTTTATCCATTTATTTCATCTTACCTTTGTTGGCCTTTTGACATTGCAAAAGCACAAAAAACATTGAATTATCACGCTAACAGAATATCTAACTTTTAAAAAAATGGACGTTATATATTTTATATACAACAATTTATCATGTTAATAATTTTGTTGATAAAAAAAATCAACCTTTTTATTACAAGTTTCTTCAAATGTTCGTATTTTTGCAATCAAAGGTTATGAATAACCTAAAAACCAAGTGATTCAAGGTCTTTTCACGAAGTTCCTCGAATAAAAAATTAATAGTAAGAAATTCAGTATTGCTCATGAAATACAGTGCAAACATTACAGACCCACAAACAGGACTTGAAACCGTCCTTTCAGCAGCCCAAAACTTCAACTGCGACCGGTTCGTCTATGCCATCCGCTACAAGAACATCAAAGAAGATGCACTCATTAAGCTTCGCGACTATGTGGCTTTTCACAGAAACCTTGTTGAAAAGGAACACGACAAGCTTCAGGCATTTTCATCGGACTACAACAAAAAATTTGTCGTCAGCGACAACATGCGCTTTGATACTGCACTCCTACTTTTAAAGCAGTTACGCTGTAGCATCAGCGGGACCAAAAGGCTAGTCATGCGATTCTGTCCACGGACACGCCGCGATGCCTTAGCCCGTTGGTTTGGCAATAAACTCGTGTCGGCTTTCGACTATTCCTACATTACCTCCGACATTTACCAGCTCGACCTCTTCAAGTTTGAAGGCTACCCCGATTGCGTGAGCGAAGTGTACAACGAAATGGAAAAGTTTTTCGCCTTGCTCGTCCGTAGCATACAACTATGCAAACAAGTCCTTTTAGACGAAGATGAAGCAAGAAAAGACCAAGGATATTGCTATGCCCTGTTCGAGGATTTCAAGGAAGAAGTCCTCAAAGAAATCAACGATTATATGTCATTCTTTACTGCCGAACACCCAGATTTACAAGAAGAAAACAATGCCGTCATCGCTTGCCGCAACAATTATGACAGCGACTTGGCATGGGCTCCCGTTGGATTCCATAATGGAACGAGGCGACAAGTCAAGCACTTAATCATTAAGCAACTGCTTGAACAGCAGGCTGGAAATGACTTGACAACCACCGAAATACTCCTTTTCGGCAACGACCCCGAAAGAGTGCATAAAATCCGACATGTCATCATGAATTTCGGGGTACTATTCCCTGAGAACTATCATAGGGACCATTTGCCCGCCAAACACATTCAAATGTTCATGCAATACTATGGCATCAAGAAAGGGCTTGGAAAAAACGCAACAAATTATTTCTACGAAATATACCGACGCAACCCTAACAACACATTAAATATGGTTAGTTACGGAGCCGTCTACAGCACCGTCTATATAAAAGAAGTAAAAGAAGATATTGATGGCTGTTTTACAGAATTCTCCAGAAATCTAAAATCGCATTTTTACAACACTATTCCACTGCAAAAATTCGGATAATTCAAAAAAAACAACTTTTTCGATAATTTCTTTCATAAAAAATGCCACAAAATGTATCGGTTCCCATAAGCCGATACATTTTTTTAATCAAGTAAAAGACTCTAAAATCAAGTAAAATCAAAAAAACTTGATTTGAAGCCATCTTTCTTGATTGCAACTTGATTTCTTTGCCATACCAAATCAAGTATTCCATGATATAAAATCAAAAAAGTCTCTACCGAAATCAAGATAATCCATTTCAACAATCAACTTCATTCCTCTACAATCAAGTTTTCAAAAATTTTCAATCAAGTTGATTATCAATATATTACAGATTTTTTATATATTTTTGCGCCACAAACAGCATCAGGAATGGCCATGCGTAGCCCGTAGGTCTGTTTCGCCCTGAAAGTTGTTTGTAGGCACCCCTCTTGCGAAACGGAGGGTACTGCCGGAAAGGATTAAAAAAATGAAGATCCTTATCACCAACCCAGCAACCCCTCTACAAGAGATTAATAAGGAGGCAAGTTGCACCATCACCAAGCCAGGACGCTTCTCATTCTTCAGAGCGCCCGCACTCACCGTCAAGCCCTACAAGGTGACTGACATCACAGGGATTTACAAATACCTTACACTCTACTCCCCTGCCATGACCGTCACCCGCGAGCTTCGCACCATCAACGATCCCAAACAAGCCCGCAAGTTCAAGGCTTCGCACTTCGACTTCGTGTGCTTCTCGGGCACCTTCAGCTACCGCAACGACAATAGGCTTATCAAGCACAGCGGTCTGCTCTGCCTCGACTTCGACCACGTCGGCAACCGACATGCCTTGTGGAAGCTGCGCGAACAGCTCATCGCCGACCCGTTCTTCACCACCTGGCTGCTGTTCACCTCGCCCAGCGGCGACGGCCTCAAATGGGTCATCGGCATCGACCTCTGCCTGTGCGACCACAACACATGGTTCCGCGCCTTGCAGAACTATGTCCGTAGCACCTACCATCTCGAAGTGGACGAGAAATGCGGCAACGTGTCACGCACCTGCTTTCTCCCCTTCGATGGCAACTGCTACGTCCACCCGTCAATCCTTAACGAACCCGATGTATGTCCCTTCTAATCGCTACTCCTATGGAAAACAATCAGAATAACACAGAGGTTTTTGACCCTATCTATTGGGCCAACCTCAATAACGACAAGACTACAAAGTCAAACGAATCGACATCATCATTGCCGACCCACCCTGCAAACGGCACTTCGGGCAACGACGACACCTTGACCCAAGTCACCGAACTGGCTGAAATCATCGTCAGCCAAGGCATCGACATCACCGTAGGCTACGGCAACTGGCTCAAACTTGGCTTCGCCCTCAGCGATGGATTAGGCGAAGAAGGAAGAAGCATCTACCACAACCTCAGCCGCATCAATGCCGACTACGACCCCGCCGATTGCGACAAGCAATACGATGCCTGTCTGCATGGCAAAGGACATGGCATCACCCTCAAGACCTTCTTCCAGATGGCTAAAGATGCCGGCATCGACCTCAGCTCGTTCGCCAAAGATGTTTGTGCCAAAAATGCCAAAGTGCCAAATGACACATATAGCGAAAAAGAAGGAAAAACAATTGTTTTGGAGGATTGTGCAACAGGATGGCACGTTGGCACAATGGCACAACTGGCACAAAACACACCCGGCAACGGTAAGACTTTCTGCGACAAGATAGCGCGCACCGACTGGCCTGAGTTCTGCCTGCCCATCCTCGACAGCCAGAACGACATTGTGGGAAAAGACAAGATGATGCTCGGTTCGCTCAACCTCGTGTCGGGCATCCTGCCCAAGTGCCTCTACAGCATCTACGACCGTCGCCGCGTTTACGCTCCGCTCTACAACATCCTCTACGGAGGCTTCGCCACCAAGAAGGGCGACCTCGAGGCCTGCAAGCAGCTTGTCGTTCCAATAAAGAGCGAGATGCGCCGCCTCTACGAAGCCCAGAAGAGCGCCTACGACCAAGAGAAAGCAGCTTGGGAGAACGCGCCCAAAGGCGGACGCGGACCTGAACCGGAAGAGCCTGTCTTGCGCTCGCCTTTCATCGCGGCCAACAGCTCGGCCTCGGCTTTCTACCGCACCCTCGACGCCAACGAGGGTTGGGGCATGATGTTCGAGACCGAAGCTGACACGCTGACCAACATGCTCTCGAAAAGCGAGTACGGCGACTACAGCGACTTGTTGCGTAAGGCGCATCATCACGAGAGTGCTACAATGGTGCGCGTCAGCGAACACATCAACATCGAGATTGAAGAGCCTCGCCTGTCGGTGTTCCTCACCTGCACAGGCTCGCAACTGCCGCTGTTGCTGCCCGCTACCAACGTGGCCAACGGTTTGGCTTCGCGATTCCTCTTCTACGGCCTGCCCGACAGCAAGGTCGAGTTCCGCAACGTCTTCGAAGGCAACGACATGCCCATCGAGGACATCTTCAAGGAACGCGGGCAAAGGCTGCTCTACCTCTATCACACCCTGCTCGACCGCGAGTCGCACCCCATCCAGTTCCTCATGACCAAGACCCAGCAGCAGGAGTTCGTCAGCACCTTCGACGAAGTGCTGAAGGAACAGTTCGCCATGCTCGGCAACGGCATACAAGGCTTCATCTTCCGTTTGGCCTTGGAGTGCTACCGCTACGCCATGGTGCTGACGGCACTGCGCCGCCTCTCCGAACGTTACGGCAGCAATGACGGTCTCTTCGACGACGACGAGCAGGCTCTAGTCTGCGACGACCGCGACTTCCACATCGCCATGACCATCATCAGCTGCTTGGTCAACCACACCGGACGCGTCTATGCCGTCATCGGCAACAACGACGACGACCCCTTCGCCAAAGCGCCTTCACGACCTTCTGCCGAACTCAAGAACTACTTTCTGGCATTGCCCGATGGACGCGAATTCAAGACCGCCGAAGCTATGGAGGTGGCCGCCAAGCAAGGCATTCCCGAGCGTACTGCCAAACGCCTGTTAGGCGATATGGTGGCTCGTTTCCTCGTCCTCGACCACACTCGTCACGGCATATACCGCAAAATAAGAAAGGAGGAGTAAGCTATGGACAAATTTCCCATCCGTTCCTACACCAAGAAGGAATTGGCCTTCCGCTACTTCCCCACTGCCGGAAACCCGCATTCGGCCGTCAACCACTTGATGAGTTGGATCAACCGCTGCACGCCTTTGCGCAAGGCCCTCGAAGAGCATGGCTACCAGAAAACCGCCAAATGGTTCTCGCCGCGCGAAGTCCGTCTCATCATCGAATACCTCGGCGAACCGTAAAATGTCCTCAAATCGCACGCATCGTATAGCATCGTATAGGTGCCAAATCGCGTCGCTGTATTTTTGCATCGTGATTTCAAGGCAAGGCATCACGAACGGATCACGAAGGCATCACGAAGAAATGAAGCCGGAAAAACGGACGAAAGAAGCTTACCTAAAGTCACCAAACCGAATTATAAACCTTTATCCCCGCTACCCACTCCGCGGAATACAAAAGACCTCCCTTCGGGGAGGTTGGGAGTGGAAAACAAGATGGCAAAGATAACCCCCATCAACGTAATCAAAGGCATCAGTGGCAAGTACGGCAAAGGATCGAACGACTACTTCGCCACCAACTCATCGAGCAACAAGATCCGTCTTGCAAAGCTCAGCAACCCATTCAAAGGCCCGGCCTCCGAGAAGCAGTTGGAGCAACAGGCGAAATTCGCTGCCCGTTTGGCTGCGGCAAGCGCTTGGCTCAACGCCAACAAGCCCAACGAGGCGAATGGCCCAAAGGGTACCGAGTTGTATCAGTATGCCCAGAAGCTGAAACTCCAATACGAGCTCAGCAACATCACCCAAGTGCTCTACAAGTACATGGATGAGAACAACGTCATCAACCTTCCAGTGGCAGCTGCCAACTCATCAGGACCTGCTATCCTGCATGGATAAGGTTGAAACCACAAGGCATCACCACCTGATGACAAGCCAGCCCCGGTACCGCAAGGTGCTGGGGCTGCGCTGTTTTTAGGGCAATATAAATAGACCCTGAGCAAAACATCCTTGATTTCGAGGACGACGACAGCATCACGATAGATGACCTCGACATCGAGGGCATCAACAGGATGGCGGCAAAAGTCTCCCCAAACCTTTAGTCCTCATCAACAAACCCTTATCTAAAATCTCAAAGAAAATGTGACAATTTGCTTATTCAATTGATTTTCACCCGATAGAGGCTTCTCCTGTCGCCATTCTGCTTCCTTGAATCCAAGAAAAGATAATAGGCGTAGCCATCGTAAACCTGAATCTTTGTCGGGAAATAATGTTGGTCCAATTTATAGGCCTCGCCGACATTGCCGTTTTTCAGATTGATTTCTTTCAGCGTCACCATGCCGTCCGTGATGAACTGTCCGTAGCATTTTCCTTTGGCGACATCCACAATCACGTTTTCTTCCCAAGGGTTGGGATTGTTTATTTTCAAATTCTTTCCATAGCCAGATTTTCTATGAAAGGCAATGACACTTTTCCACAAAAACTCACCCAAATTGTCGTAGACATACAAATTATCATTTTCAAAATCAAACAGATAAAGCCGATTATTGATTGAAATCACGGGGCTATAGACAGGCTTAAAAAACAATCGCATTTTAGGATTATCCCGATAATCGAATTTCTTTGCCTCTTCCTCTTGGGTAATTGGATCAAACGCCGCCGGATTATTATAAAATTCTATTGGCTTGTTGGCGTTAGCATATATTTTCCCTGACCTGATTTGCTCTTGTTCGGCTTTAATCACTTGTATCCATTCTGTTCCCAGCCCTTTCTCTAACGCACCTCCTTTCAAAGCATTCGCTTCACGCAAATTATCCGATCCCCAGTTTTCCAATATTTCAAGTTTCTCACCCTCAATAGGTTCAAGCAAATGTTGTTTCCTTGTATTTTTATTTGCAACCACATAAACGATATATTGGTTAAGCATCATATAGTTTTGCTGCACAATGACGCTATCGGTCGCGGCAACAATCGGTTTCAACACCTTATTATATCTGTCGATGTCGTTACCATAGAGCAGATGCAAATCCTTGCCGTCGCAATAGACCTGATAGATTGAGTCGGCAC
>CALBNP010000018.1 GCA_937896505.1 uncultured Bacteroidales bacterium
CCATGGTCGCCATTGTTGTTCATGTCGACGGCACACGCCACGGCTTGGAGCAGACTCTTCTCATCAATACCTGCAATGAAAAAACAAGCTTTGTCCAAGGCCTCGGGGCGTTCGGTGCTGGTGCGGATGCAGACAGCCGGGAATGGGTGTCCAACCGAGGTGAAGAATGACGATTCTTCAGGGAGGGTTCCGCTATCACTTACCACAGCGTATGCATTCATCTGCAGGCAGTTGTAGTCGTGGAAACCGAGGGGTTCGTGCTGGATGACGCGTGGGTCCAGTTTAAAGCCCGAGGCCTCCAGACGCTTGCGGCTGCGCGGGTGGCAACTGTAAAGGATAGGCATGTCGTATTGCTCAGCCATCTTGTTGATGGCGGTGAAGAGACTCATGAAGTTCTTCTCCGTGTCGATGTTCTCTTCACGGTGGGCGCTCAGCAGGATGTACTTGCCTTTCTGCAAGCCGAGACGCTGGTGGATGTCGCTGGCTTCAATCTCAGCGAGGTTCTCGTGCAGCACCTCCGCCATAGGCGAACCCGTCACGTATGTGCGCTCCTTCGGCAGACCACACTCAGCCAAGTACCTTCTGGCGTGCTCGCTGTAGGCCATGTTCACATCGGAGATGATGTCGACGATGCGACGGTTGGTCTCCTCAGGCAGACATTCGTCCTTGCAGCGGTTGCCCGCTTCCATGTGGAAGATCGGGATGTGCAGGCGCTTGGCGCCAATCACGCTGAGGCAGGAGTTGGTGTCGCCCAAGACGAGGATGGCATCGGGCTGGGTCTCCACCATCAGCTGGTAGCTCTTGGCGATGATGTTGCCCATGGTCTCGCCCAGGTCGGCACCGACGGCATTCATATAGACCTCAGGGTCGGCGAGCTTCAGGTCGCGGAAGAAGATGCCGTTGAGGTTGTAGTCGTAGTTCTGGCCCGTATGGGCGAGGATGACGTCGAAATATTTGCGGCATTTGTTGATGACGGCAGCCAGACGGATGATCTCCGGGCGCGTGCCGACGATGATGAGAAGCTTCAACTTGCCGTTGTTTTTGAATGATGTCATATGATTGCGGATTATTTGTTGTTTATTGCGAAAATTCAACCTATGAACGATAATAGAAAGGGAAGAAGTCATTCCTTCGCAGGAATGGGGTGTAGGGGTGTGGTGTGTCGTTTTGGGTGACGGTTTTTGTGCGATAGTGCCTATTCGACAAGCCTCAAACGGGAAACGTCATTCCTGCGTAGGCAGGAATCCCTAACGCTGACCGGCTACCTTCTGTTCTTTCCATAAAACACCAGCATCATAAGCCTCCTTAATGTCCTTTAGGTAAGCCTCGTTCACGCCAATCTCCTCCGATAAGTCAGTCCAAGCTGGGTTAAACTCCCTGATGAGATTATCTTTCCACTCTCTCTTCCAGCGTTTCAGGCATGTTTCTCGATTGATGGCATCCACAACTCTGTCGTGAATCTCATAGAAGACGAGGCATTCGGTGTTGTAGGTATCTGAGAATCCTTTGTTGAGGTGGAGCTTGTGCTCTGCGAGTCTTCTTTTGAGGTTGGAAGTCACACCAATGTATAGGGTGGTTTTGTTTTTATTTGTGAGGATGTAAACGATTCCTTGCATGGAGGCGAAGAGTGTGGTTTTGTCGTTGGTAACGAGGGATTCCTGCCTTCGCAGGAATGGTGTGTAGGGGTTCTGTTTTTGTCGTTTAGCGGTAATTAATAGTTCGGATGTAAACGATTCCTTGCATGGAGGCGAAGAGTGTGGTTTTGTCGTTGGTAACGAGGGATTCCTGCCTTCGCAGGAATGGTGTGTAGGGGTTCTGTTTTTGTCGTTTAGCGGTAATTA
>CALBNP010000019.1 GCA_937896505.1 uncultured Bacteroidales bacterium
TTGTATATGCCTTGTGCTTGAATCATTTTTGCCAATTTGGGCGCAAAGATAGTGAAAATCGGGTTATCAATGCCTTACTGATTGTTTTTGGTTTCGTCCGATTCCATCTCTCTTTCGTCGAAAGTAGCGTTTTCCACTTCTTTCAGCAATGCCATGGCACGGTCGTAGTCTTTTTCGAAGACGAACACTTTGCAGGTTTCCAACGGAATGATGTCGGCCACCCAGCCTGCAATGCGGCTCTCACGCTCAAGGTCGCGGATGAGGTATTCGATGTTGTTGTCTTCAAGCACTTTGGCGATGAATTCCGCTTCAACGGGACTTCCCATGAAGATTTCGGTGATTTTGTCGTTCATGCTGTTTATTTGTTTAATTGTTGAACTGTCTGTCGTTTTGGCGGGCTTCCTTTTCCCAGCGGGCGCACATGATGATGGAGTTGACGAAATACACAATGTACATTAATATAATAGGAAGGTTGCCTCTTCCTCCGTCGGGGGTGAAAAACTCGACTTTAACATACATGAAGATGCTGATGACATTGATGGCAATCCAAATCCACCACTGTTCGCTAAACATGCGCACCATCATCACCATGGCAAGGATTTGCATGACGGCCTTGGCTGCATCGGCGAAAGGAGCCTTGTCGCCGGTTTGGCGCATGATGAACCCGACTGCAACCGTTCCGATTACGATGATGGCGAGGTAAAGCCAGCGCGTTTGCTTGCTCATGTGAACTTTCTTCACTTCGTGCGTCTCCTTGCTCATGTTTTTCGACCAAGTGAAGAACCCGACAAATTGCATGATGAAATTGTATATGGTCACGCTCATGTCGGCATAAAGCTTTGTGTCGAAAGTGATGTAAATCATTAACACACAATGGATAAATCCAAAAACATAGTTCGACAACTTGCCTTTCCCGCCCAATACTACATTGATGATGCCGCAGGCTGAGGCGACGATTCTTGTCCAATAATACTTGTCGGCCGAGTCGAATTTGAAGAAAACCGAAAGCAATGTGATTGTGAGACATACAAACACCA
>CALBNP010000020.1 GCA_937896505.1 uncultured Bacteroidales bacterium
AGCTCATAGGAGTGTATTTCTTGCCGTTGTAGGTGAATTCTTCAGGGCAGGTGCCAAGATAAGCATCGTAGATGCCGGCAAGACCCTTCTTCCACAGCGGGTTGCCGTCGGCATCCATCTGGATTTTGCTGCCAGTAGCGATAGCCTTGACGTATGGGTCGGTCACGGCTGAAAGTTCGGTGAAGTTCGACAATGAATCGTTGTGCATGGCACCGGCTGGCATTTCTGAATCAGGAACGAGGCCGTAGTGACGGATGGCGTACATGACATCGCCGAACGAACCGCCTTGTGAGAAAGACACATCGCCGTGGGTGCGGACTGAAGCTTCAGCACGATCCAAATAGGTCTTATAGACGATGTACATTTCCGAGAAATCGTATTCGGGCTTGCCCATACGGAGCAATTCCGACTCGAAGAATGCTAATGAGGAATAGCACCAGCATGTACCGGCCTGGTTCTGGTCCTTAACGGAGGTGATAGGGAGTTCCTTAATGGTGGTGAACTTGAAGCCTTCGTCTTCCTTGACTTCGTTTTTGGCTTCTGTCTGGGCAATGGCGCCGATGCTGAGCATCAGGGCTGTTGCGGTGAGAATGTGTTTGAATTTCATTTTGTTGAATTGTTTATTTGTTGAATTGTTTGATTGTTGTTTGTGCTTTGATGAAATGTGAATTGCAAAGGTAGGAATTAATTCCAAACGGCAAACAGAATGACGAAATTATTCTTCTGATCGGATTTTCATCTTTACGAAAGATTCCACCGAATATAAAGGTATGTTTTCCATCCAATCTTGATCGATATATGGCTTTAACGAAATGCGCAATCCTTTGAAATGTTTGTCCTTATGGTCTTCATTAATGAAAACGGAAAGCGATTTCGACTGTACGTTTTCGGCTGCCTTCACTTCTATCGGAACGATTTTTCCGGCACTTTGCAACAGAAAATCAATTTCTTGCGAGGAGTTCTCCTTGCTGAAATAGTAAACGCTTGTTTCGGGAATGGCCTTCAATTGCTGCAAGACGAAATTCTCGGTAAAAGCCCCTTTGAATTCGACAAATGCCTTGTTGCCCAGCAATATGTCTTTCGGAGCGACTTCCGACATGCAGGCGAGCAAACCACAGTCAAGCAGATACACCTTGAAAGCCGAATAATCGGCATAGAATTTCAAAGGTGCGGCGACTTCCTTTACCCGTTCCACTTTGTAAATCAATCCTGCATCGCTCAACCATTGGAGCGCGATTTCGAAATCAGCAGCCCTTGAACCTTTCTTGACTGCGCCAAAAATGAATTTCTTGTTCTCTTTGGCCAACTGTGCGGGAATGCAATCCCAAAGCTGATGTATGCGTTGCGCTTGCGGCTTAGTGTGCTTGGAAATGTCTCTTTCGTAAGCGTCTATGATTTCACTTTGAATAGCCCTGACTTTTTTCTCGTCTTGCGTTTCGATGTATGTCTTGACCGCTTCGGGCATACCGCCAACGAAATAATATTCGCGAAGGTATTCAACAAGTGTTTCGTGCATCGAATTAAGCGAATCCCAGTCGGTTTCACGCAAAGTTTCCAACAGCTTTTCGCGGCCACGGGCCAAAAGATATTCTTCAAAACTCATGGGAAACATCTTGATTGTCTCCACTTTACCGACCGGATACGATTCGTTTTCCCTCAAGGAAAGGCCTAAAAGCGAACCGGCAACGGCAATATGAAGGTCGCGGCAATCTTCACAAAAATATTTCAACGAAGCGATTCCATTGTCAACCTCCTGAATCTCATCTAAAACAACAAGGGTTTCTCCAATGGTGATTTTCGTTTCGGAAAACGACTCCATGTTTCGGATGATGCGGCTGATGTTGAAATCACGGAAAAGGTCTTTTGTAAAATCGTTATTATGGCAATTGATATAGACCGTATTCTTGAACTCGTTACGGCCAAATTCCTTCAGGATAAAAGTCTTTCCCACTTGACGCGCACCCAAAAGAATCAGCGGCTTGCGGTCTTCCTTATCCTTCCACAAAAGCAGGTCTGCATAGATAGATCTTTGCATAAAAAATGTGATTTTTTATTTCTGACTGCAAAAATACACTTTTTCAGTCACTTAAAATAAAAAATCACATTTTTATGAGGGACTTTTCTGAAAAAATCACATTTTTATGAGGGACTTTTCTGAAAAAATCACATTTTTATGAGGGATGAATCATAATTTCAGGCTCTTTTTCATGTCCTTCGAGAGTGCATCCTTATGCAGAGTGAAGAAAATAGTGTGCAGACGGACGTAGGATTCCGAGCAGTACCAGTAACCGTCATAAACCATGTCCTTGGTGCCCCAAGAGTTTTTGATTTTGTAATACTTGGTGCCGTTCTGGTCTTTGGCGAGGCCGACAACGAGCATGGAGTGGTCGTCGCCGACTTCCCAACTGTCGATGGCTTTCTGGTGGTCTTCAGGAGTGATGGTCTTTTCAGGGACGATTTCTTCCCAAAGGTTTTCTGCATCAAGATCTTCAGGAACGATGCCCAGACCCATCTTGCGTGAAAAACCCTTGTCACTGACATCCTGAGCCCAACCTACGGTATAACCGTTTTCAAGGGCATGGTCAACGGCAGCCATCATGTCGTCGAGGGTGAGGTTATAGGCTGGCGTCCAAGTCCAGTTGTCGGGGATTTCGACCATGAAAGGCTTGTTCAGTTCCTGATTGGTGTAGGAAGCGATTTCAATGTAGTTGTTCGGGTCGAGCGGATAGGCTTCGGCAAACGATTTTGGGGTGTACTTTTTCCCGTCAATGATGAAAGATTCAGGCACTTCGCCGAGATAGGCATCAAGCATTCCGGGAAGGACTTTCTTCCAAGCCGGGCTTAAATGGCCGTTGCTATTCTTGATGACGGCACGGGCGTATGAACTGATGACATCGTTCATCTCGCCGTGGTTGTGACGTTCTTCGCCAATGACTTTGCCAGTATAGTCGGCTTCGGGTATCATGCCGTATTTATCAATCATGTAAAGCACGTCGCACACTTCGCCGCCTTGGCTTAAAGTGTTGTTGCCGTGCATGTTGACGAATTTCGAGACCTTTTCAGTCCAGGCATTGCGCACGGTGAACATTTCCGAAAGGTTGAATTCCTTGCCGTAGATACGCAGGATTTCAGCTTCAACGAAACCAGTTCCGGCAAAGCACCAGCAGGTTCCTGAGCGACCTTGGTTGTCAACAGGGGTGTGTTTCACGTTGACGGTCTCGGTAATCTGATACACGGGTTTTTCGTCTTTCGCCTCTTGTGCAAAGACGTTGGCGCCTGTGCCGAGCAAAAGGGCTAAGGTGGTAAGTTTTAAGGTGTTATTCATGTCGTATTGTTGTTTGATTTGTCGTTAGAGTTTGATGATTTTCTGTGTCTTGGTAGAATCTTTTGTGACTGCCTTTATTAGATAGGTGCCTTGTGGCAGCGATGAAAGGTCCATGCTAAGGCTGTCGCCACTGGTGTTTTCGCGCATCACTTCTTGTCCCATCATGCTGTAGATGACCACTTGAGTGAGTCCGAGTGCTTCGACGGTTATTTGGCTTTGGGTTGGGCTTGGATAGATGCTGACACCATTATTAATAGTGCTTTCTTGGGTGTTCCAACTCCAGTTGATGCAGATTTCATTGGATGGCGATTCCATGTATTGCGATACGCAAACTACTTTGTAACAGTAGATTTGTTGGGTATCGACATTTTCGTCGAGGTAGGAACCGCCGGTGATGCCTTCTGCAATCATGAAGCCATCGCGATAGATTTTGTAGCTCTCGGCCATCGAGCCTTGGTTCCAATAGAGTCTGACGTTTTGGCCTTCGATTTGGTAGCGCAGATTGAATGGAACGAAGCCCTTGTTGACGGTCACGTAGTTCAATTCGGGGTTTTCTTGCGAAGTAGCGTAACTTGATGTGCATTCGTTGGCTGCATAATAAGCACACACGGCATAGTCATACAATCCGCAACCGAGGCTGTTGTTGTCGGTGTAGCTGTTGCTTGAGAGCAACTTGACGCGTTTGAATTCTTCGCCTTTGGCGCGACGATAGACCATGTATCCTGTTAGGCCTTCGGCTTGGGGAGCGTCCCACGACAGCTTTACCTTGGTGGCGTTGACAAATTCATATCTCAGGTTGGTTGGAGCATCGCAAGTGCTTTGTGGTTGGATGTTGCATTCGTTGGATGGACCTGATTCGCCTTCGCTGGTCAATGCTGTGACGTGATAGCTGTGGAATGCTTGGTATGCGTTTTCGTCAGTGTAGGCAGTATCCGAGGTGTTTGCATAGAGTTCTCCATCGCGGTAGATGCAGTAGGTGAGAGGAGTGACGCTGATAGCCTCCCAATGCAGGACGGCATTGTTGCCACTCTTGTTGGCTCTCAGGTTTTCGGGTGCTTCGTGGTATCCGGCACCGTCGCAGTCGTTGTAGGCTTCGAAGAACTTTCCTTTAGGAAGGTTTCTTGAACTGCCCTGATAGGCAATCTTCTCGTTGTCGTTCTGGTCGTAGATGGCGAAGCCGAAATCGTCGGTATATTCACTGCCAGGATTCCATGAGAAGGAAGCATGTCCGAGAGGCATGTCGAAATAGATTCTTTCACCGGATTCGGTTGGAGCGAGTTGCTTGATTTCTGTTCCGGCTGAGTTGATGAGCGAGATGCTGAAATCCTTGAAATCGCTGCCGTTGTAAACGAGGTACCAAGGGCAGGAAGGTCCAAGGACGACCATGTCTGACTTCACGATGAGGCTTTTGGCTGAGTGGACGATGGCGTACACTCCGTATCTCACGGCTGTGGGCATGTAATGGTCGGTGAAGGTCATGGTAGCTCCTGGTGCAGGGTTGTCTTCGGTGTGAATGATTTGCCCATCGCGGAGGATGACGATTTGGTCGATGGAGCTGAGGCTGGCACCGTGAATATCTTGCGTTGGGTTTTTCCAAGTCATTGTGGCTGAGAATTGGTCGTCGCCCAGCGATTCGACAGCAAGGTCTTCGATGGGTTTTGGCATGTAGTCGTAAACGTCAGCAGGGACATAGTTGATGATGGCTTCAGCCCAACCGGCGAAGTCGATTTCATCGACGACGAACCAGCCGTCGCTTGAGCCGCCCCAACCCCAGTTGTAGTGGAAGAGGTCGTTTTCGTCGTAGCCGTCGCACACGAAAGCGTGTCCGCCATCTTCGCTATAGCCTGAATAATACAAAGGCCAGCCTAAGTCGATGGAGGCTTTCAGAAGGTCTTGCCAGTCTTTCAGCGAGTATTCGTCGCGGCTTTCCAAGCTGGCGTGGTTTGTGTAGGAGAAATAGCGGCGGATGGCACTTGGAACGTCCCAGCTGTTGGCACCGCTGCCCGATGGTGAGAAGCCCATATCGACGGAGATGGCGCAATGGTACATCAGTGTGGCGATAGCTTCGATTTGTTCTTGTGGCGATCCGCTGTTGATTTTGTTGGGCATGTTGTCCCAGTCGTAGGTGGTGGCACCAAAGTCGGCAGAGAGGTGGCCGCCGTAGCCGCCCCACGAATAGTAGGAGTGGCTTCCCGTGCCTTGCAGTGGGTGATCCCAATATTTCATCACTTGCGACATGGCGGTGGCCACGCATCCGGCATAGCAGCGGCCTCCAGGACCTCCGCTAGCTTCAGGAGCGTAAAGGTTATAGGGCGAATCTTGGTTCCACTGGGTTTGCACGAGATATTCGGCTTCCTTGTCCGTGTTGCGGGGCTTCATCTTGCCGGTCGCAGCAATCGACTGCCACTCTTGCGCTGTGCCATCAATCATGACGGCGTTGCGGCTTGTGCGGGCCTCGATGATTTTGTCGAGATAGAAAGCCAGTTCGGGCGACATGTTTTCGGTTGCGAAGGGACCTTCGTCAGAATAACCTACGATGGGACGGAAACGGTCGTCGGCCGAGACGATGACGAAACCGTTTTGACCTTGGTTGAAAACATAGAAACAGGCTTCGCCACGAACCGAACTGCCGATATAAACCAACTGCAAGTCGGCTTGATGTGGGGTTTTGAAGTTGGCCTGGACGAATTTCTGCCCGATGGATTTTGCCTTTTCGGGATTGATAGGATTTGCGACGAGCGCAACAGCATTTAGAAGGAGAATGACTGTTAGTAAGTGCTTATTCATTGCTATAGCTATTTGTTGATTTAATAAAATCGAATAAAAGTTTGAAACGACAAAGATAGGTGATTTTACAAGATGATGGAAGCAATAATCCATTTTTCTGGAATGCACTCGAAATAATAGATTGGAGTTCCCCATTTATCTTTGATTTTCAATACGTTGCCGTCCAAGAAATAAAGTGCTTGCCCCCACTTGTCTTTTTGGCGTATGGTGTTGCCATCGAAATAGATGAGCGGCGTGCCCCACTTGTCTTTTTGCCTAATTACGTTGCCGTCGAGATAATAGAGTGCAGCACCCCATTTGTCCTTGTTTTTGATGGTCTGCCCGTCCAAGAAAAAGAGTTGTTGACCCCATTTGCCCTTCTGTTTAATGGTTTGTCCTTCAACAAAATAGATTGAATTTCCCCATTTGTCCTTCTGCTTGATGCTTTGGGCTGTGATTTCGGAACCGAAAAGTAATGAGACGAGGATGATTAGAAGTAGTTTTTTCATAGGAATGGATTTTTATGCAGCAAAAGTAATGAAAAGCGTTAGGAAAACACTATTTTTGCCCGCAATAATCTCGAAAAAAATGAAAAAGCTTTCCTTCACTTTCCTGACCTTGATGGTCGCTTCCTTGCTGACGGCATGTGGAAGCAAAGATGCCACATTGCGTTACATTTCCTATAACATTCGTTATGGTACGGCCGATGATGGCGACAATGCTTGGGAATTTCGCCAATCGGCTACCAAGAAAATGATTGAGACAGAGCAACCTACGGTGCTTGGCTTGCAGGAAGCCTTGTCGATGCAACTCGATTTCATTGATGAAAATTTCCCTCAATTCAGCAGAGTAGGCGTGGGACGTGACGATGGCAAGGAAGCGGGTGAATTTTCGGCTTTGCTTTACCGCAACGACTTGTACGACTTATTCGATTCGGGCAATTTCTGGCTTTCCGAAACGCCCGATGTGCCAAGCTTGGGCTGGGATGCCGCTTGTACTCGTATCGTCACTTGGGCTTGCTTGCAGGATAAGGAAACGGGAAAGCGTTTCTATGCTTTCAATACGCATCTCGACCATGTCGGGAAGGTGGCTCGAGAGCAGTCTATCTTGCTGATTGTGGATAAGATAAAGGAAATCGTTGGAGACGCTGATGTGCCTGTGTTTCTTTCGGGTGATTTCAATTCTGATGTCAGTTGGCCTATCTTCGACCCGCTGAAAGTCGAAATGAGCGATGCACGCGAATTTCTTCCCGAGGAACAATGGAGTGAAACCTACAACGCTTGGGGAAATGATTACGATGGCACCCGCATCATTGACCATATCTTCTACAAGAATGCCGAAGTTACTGGTTTCCGCACCCTTAATGGCGATTACGGGAAACCGTACATCTCAGACCATTACCCGATTTGCGCCGAGTTTAGGTTCTAAACCATATCATTTTTCAAACCCCCATTCTTCTCCCTTTTCGTACTTCGTCTCTCCACGTTCGAACTTCTTTTTCCATACTATGAAAAGAATCAAATTCGCAATGGTGATGGCGGCTCCGATGATATAGCCCAAATAACGTGGTATCCAGTCGCCTAAGCCTCCGTCGGCACCTTTGGCCACGAAGAGGAAACAACCGGTTACCATGGTCATGAACAGGGCAGGAATCAGAGAGATGAGATACCAACGCCCACCTTTCTTGATGACAAAACAAACGGCAATGGTCCACAAAGTGACCGTGGCAAGCAGTTGGTTGGCCCACGCAAAATAGCGCCAAATGAGTTGGAAACCATGCGCATCGGCAATGCTATAGACTAATATGGCAATGGTGATGGCAAACATAGGAATGGCGATGATGAGTCGGTTCTTGATGGGCTTTTGGTCGTAATGCAAGAAGTCGGCGATGATGAGTCGTGCCGAGCGCATGGCGGTATCGCCCGAGGTGACGGCTGCACTGATGACACCCAATACGGTGATGGTGGCGATGACAGGCGTGAACCAAGTGTTGGCGATGATGCCGACGATGGCGGCACCGCTCTTTCCCGTGACATCCACAGCGCTTTCAGGACCAAAGAAATAAGCGGCAGCGGCAGCCCAAATGAGAGCGACGATGCCTTCGGTTATCATGGCTCCGTAGAAAATGGGACGACCTTGCATTTCGTTTGTCATGCAACGTGCCATGATGGGCGATTGCGTAGCGTGGAATCCCGAGATGGCTCCGCAAGCTATCGAGATGAACATCATCGGGAAAATGGGGTTGTTGGGCGCATCGGGATGGCGGTTCTGCAATCCACTCCACATTTCGGGGATAGCTGGCTTGTAGATAATGAAAGCAACGAGGATGGCCAAGGCCATGCCTAATAGCAGCAAACCGAAGATGGGATAAATCTTGCCAATGAGCTTGTCGATAGGCAGCAAGGTGGCAATCAGATAATATGCTATGATGATGCTGATCCAAATGTAAGGACTCCAACCAGGGGTGAAGTTTTGGTTGAGCAGCGTGGCTGGCGTGTTGACGAAGACGACACCCACCAAAATCATCAATATGATGGTGAAAGCACGCATGGCTTGCTTGACGCCGTTGCCTAAGTATTCGCCGTGAATTTCTGGCAGGCTGCATCCCTTGTTGCGCAACGAAGTCATGCCTGAGAGGTAGTCGTGCACGGCACCAGCAAAGATGCTGCCGAGCACAATCCATAGGAACGAGGCCGTGCCGAATTGGGCTCCCATGATGGCTCCGATGATGGGCCCGACACCGGCAATGTTCAGAAACTGAATGAGGTAGATGCGCCAAGGCTTCATCGGCACGTAGTCGATGCCATCGGCCATGGTGGTGGCGGGAGTGGCGCGTTTTGGGTCGGCACCAAATATTCTTTCAACGATTTTTCCGTAGATGAAGTAGCCTAATATGAGGACAACTATCGAGATGATGAATGTGAGCATGGTATATTTGTTTTGAAGCTGCAAAAATAGGGTTATTTTGCTTCGCTTCGGCCAGAAACTTATTCGTTCGTGATTTGGTAAGTGCTATCCATCTTGTCTTTTTTCCAACGATAGAACAAAATGGTAACGACTATCGTGGCCACGGCGGCTATCGTTTGGGCAATCCAAGGCGTGAGGCCTTTGCCCGGAATGTAGGCTCCGGTTGGGGCTTCAAGGATGAACGATATGGTGACGAAACTCATGAAAATAGCCGGAATGATGGATACAAAGTAGTTCTTGCGCCTTTGTGTGAGATAGACCGTGATGGCCCAGAAAGTGAATGCAGCCATCACTTGGTTGCTCCATGTGAAATAGCGCCAGACGATGCTGAAATTCTTGGTGTCGCTCAAGCTGAAGACGAGGAAACCGGCGCAAACGGCAAAGATGGGAATGCAGATAAGGAGTCGGTTCCTAACGCTTTTCTGCTCGATATGGAAAGTGTCGGCCACGATAAGACGCGCTGCACGTAATACGGTGTCGCCCGTCGTGATAGGAGCAAATACAACGCCGAGGATGGCAAGGATACCACCAAAAACGCCTAACCAATTGTGGCAGATGAAATTGACAACCTCGCCTTGTGTGAACGAAGTCCCATTGTCTTGGTAGAAGGCTGTTGCAGCGACGGCCCAGATGAGTGCCACGATGCCTTCGGCGACCATGGCTCCGTAGAATACCAACTTGGCGTCTTTCTCGTTTTTCAGGCAGCGAGCCATCATTGGTGATTGTGTGGCATGTGAACCGCTGACGGCGCCGCAGGCAATCGACACGAACATCATCGGGAAGATGGGCGAGGGATCGTATTTCGTGCCAAAACTCTCCCACATTTCAGGAAGTGTAGGCCATTTCACAAACAATGCCACCAGTATCACGATGGCCATGAGAAACAGGCAGATAGCGAAAATCGGGTAAATCTTTCCGATGATTTTGTCGATGGGGAAGAGTGTTGCAATAAGATAATAGCAGAATATGATGGCCACCCAAAAATAGACGTTCATGTAGAATGGAACTGATGAGGTTTCGATGGCTGCTTCTGGAGCATTCAGCGAACCGACAATGATGTTGGCGGGTTGCGAGACGAAAACCGCACCCGCAAGCGTCAGGAAAAGCAACACAAACACAATCATTACCTTCTTGACGTTCTCGCCAAGGTATCGGCCAATGAGTTGAGGCAGACTTTCGCCATCGTTGCGCAACGACATGATGCCCGAAATGAAGTCGTGGACGGCACCTCCGAAAATGGTTCCAAACACAATCCAAAGATACGATGCTGTCCCGAATTGCGCACCCATGATGGCTCCGAAAATGGGACCCAGTCCGGCGATGTTAAGGAATTGGATCATAAAGACTTTCCAAGTCGGCATAGGAACGAAGTCGATGCCATCGGTTTTGGTTATGGCAGGCGTAGGATTCAAAGGGTCAATGTCAACCAAGCGTGCGATAAACCTTCCATAGATAAGGTAGCCCAAAACGAGGACTACTAAAGCGATGATGAATGTGTACATGTGATGATTTTGATGCGGCAAAATTAACCAAAAATCAGACATCGGACGATTGTCTTTTTTTTCTGCCGTTAGTTCCATTTATTTTTGCAATATTTGCCACCTCATATTGAAATGTATAGTTGAATATGTGAAATTCGTATAGATAATTGACAATCAAAAAAATAATGCCAAATCCATGAAATTAAGCAAATATAGAAAAAGCGATTTGATAGACCGGTCCTTTCGGATGACGGTGATTAGCACCACGCTCACGGCAATGGCTCCCCTTATTGCTACCCTCGTTGATGGACTAGTCTCTAGCCATATCTTAGGCCCCGATGCGTTCATTGCTGTCAGTGTAACCTTGCCTATAGTCGGTGCTGTCGGTGTGCTTTGTATGATTTGCTGCCGTGGCGGTAGCATGTTGGCGGCCGGACAACTGACCAAAGGAAATCGCTTAATGGCCAATCGTATTTTCACGGTAGCACTGACATCGGCTGTTATTGTTGCAACTGCCATTTCTTTGGGAATATTCCTGAGGATTGACAGCATTTCTTCATCTCTCTCCCATAGCCCTGAATGTGCTGCCTATGTGAAGGAATACCTGCAAGTCATACTCATTTATTTCTTGATACTCCCTTTCAACTGTACTCTCAATGATTTCATGACCCAAGAAGGTAATCCTCAACTCACTACGCGAGCAGTGTCGGTAGCTTGTGTCGCTAACGTCATCCTTGATATTGTCTTTGTTGCTGTCTTCCATTGGGGTATCAAGGGCTTGGGATTCGCTACTGTGGTTTTTGGACTTATCAATTTGGGCATCCTGCTTCCCTTCTATATTAAAGGAAAGAGCCAATTCAGGTTTGCAAAAACCCAAGGCGACTTGGCAGGCATTCTTTGGAACAACCTCAAGCATGGCTTCGGATTCAACATCTTCTACATCGTGGTCAATGGCTTCATGCTGTTGGGGAATGCGTTGGTGCTTAGGGTTGCCGGAGGTGAAGGACTCACCCTTTTTGATGTCTGCTTGCAGATCCAGTCGGCCACCTTCTCGGTTACGGTGGGATTATGTATTGCGGGCATTGCGCACGTGAGCTATATGCGCATCATTGGCGACAGCAACGGCCTGCGACGAATTCTTGCCAATACCGGCTCCATCGTAATTGTCTTTTACGGAACATTGGCGCTACTGATGATTGCGTTCCCCAGTGTTTTCCTGAAGATTTTCGGAGTTTCCGAAGTGGTCAGTCTCGCAATGGCGCGAAGGGTTTTCGCTTGTTTTGGCATCTATTATTTCTGTTTCTGCGCCGTGTCAGTTTATGTGACGGTGGTATTTCAGCTGGCTGGCCATCTTGGTGCGAAGATTGTTCTCGTGTTTAGCATGGGCATTTTGGCCTACCTGAGCATGCTTGGCCTTTCCTCCATAAGCCCCAATGCCATGTGGTATGGGCTGATATTAAGCGGCGTACCTATCTTTTTGGTGAGTTTGGGCTTCGGATATTGGCAACACATCAAGCATCCAGAATATACCCAATTAACCCTTGTGGATAGATTTCCCAATCAAGTCAAGTTCGAATGTTCGCTCGACTATGAGCGTCGCCATATCGATGAGTTTGCACATGTCGTGCGTGTTTTCGCCGAAACGTGCGAAATGCCAGAAAAAACCTATTCTGATTTATATGCGACGAGTGAAGTGCTCTATAACGATGCAATCAAACGCCGACCCAAGCATCTGAAATACATGGACTTCGTTATCAGTGAAGGTGATGATTGCTTTCAGCTGGTAGCCAAAGATTGCGGTAAGCCTTACGACCCTGTGATGCAAGGACTTATTGATGCCAAGTCATGTGGAGCAGCCTCGGCGGAATATCGGTTCATGTTCGGTATGAATGTCACTACGGTTAGGTGGGGGAAGAATTGATAAGGTGTTTTCCCGAAAAAAAACGTCCTAAGCGTTTAAGTTTAACTCATGCGCTTAGGACGTTTTACAGTAGGTTGATAGCTTTCGAATCAAATGTCAATATCGACAACCTCAAAATTCTTGTTGAATTCAATTTCGATATCGTTGTTGAGCTCGATATCCCAGTCCCTGCTGTCCTTGCTTATTTTCACAATGGTGTTGTTCGGATAGTTTTGGCTCACATAATCGGTGATTTGCTGTGGAACTAAAGCTGAAGGGACAACCGTGTAGATGGTTGAGTGTTCGCAATCTATCTCTTTCCATTCCACTTTCCTGTTGAACTCAAGTTTAGTGTTGTCGGAAAGCATTACATCATATTCTCGTCCGTCGGGGACAGTCATGGTGATGCTGGCTTGTGGGAAATAGGTGCTGACAAAAGTTTCGATTTTTGGATTGCTGTCGGTTTTTACACAGAATGCCATTGCCGCTACGCTGACAACTGCAATGCATATAATTAATAATTTCTTCATTGTGTGTCGGTTAAATCTGTTAGTACTTTATTCTTTCTTCCCGCCGCCAAATTCCATTAGGTAAGCCTTCAGGAATTCATCAATCTGGCCATCCATCACGGCCTGCACGTTTG
>CALBNP010000021.1 GCA_937896505.1 uncultured Bacteroidales bacterium
AACGGGCGCTATCCATGTTGACCGGCACGCCGTATTTGTGGCAGAGTTCGCAGGTCTCACGGATGTTCTGCATGCTCACTGGCTGACCACCGACGGTGTTGTTCGTGACGGTGAGGACCATGAAAGGAACGTTGCCCTTGTTTTCCTTCAGCACCTTTTCGAGCTTTTCGAGGCCGACGTTACCCTTGAAAGGAACTTCGAGTTGGGTGTCGTGGGCTTCGTCGCAGGTGACGTCGATAGCAAAGGCCTTGCGGCTTTCGATGTGACCCTTGGTGGTGTCGAAGTGGGCATTGCCAGGGATGACCATACCAGGCTTTACGAGGTAGCTGAACAATACGTTTTCAGCAGCACGGCCTTGGTGGGTAGGGATGACGAATGGGAAACCGGTGATTTCGGTTACGGTGTCCTTGAAGTGGAAGAAGCTGCGAGCACCGGCATAGCTTTCGTCGCCCATCATCATTGCACTCCATTGGCGGTCGCTCATGGCGCCTGTACCTGAGTCGGTGCAAAGGTCGATATAGACTTGGTCTGACTTCAGCATGAAGATGTTGTTGTGGGCTTCTTCGAGCCATTGTTCGCGTTCTTCGCGGGTGGATTTCTTGATAGGTTCAACCATCTTGATTTTCCACGCTTCTGCAAATGGTAATTCCATGATTTTTATTGTTTATTTGTTTGTTGTTGAATTGTTTATTTGTTTGTTTGACTATGTGTCTGTGTGTTGTGAATAGGTTTACGTCGTGCCATTCCGCATTCGCATCTATTCGTTATCTTGAAAATCTTGTTTGATTGGAAACAGGAAGAGCCAATACACTACAAGCTTCTGTATTTCAGAATCTGTCGCGTTCCTTGACGTTGAGGTAATTAGGCTTTTCTATAGCATTAGGCATTTTCATATCATATCTGAAAAAGCGTGTCAAAATTACAAACTTTTCGATTACGATGCAAATATTTTGTTAAAAAAGCCTTTTTCTTGGGCTAAAAATCGGTTTTTCCTATATTTGCAAACCAATTGAAGACAATCATCAAAAATACAATATCCATGTTCAAATTCAAATCATTACTCTTAGCAAGTCTCCTACTTATCAGCTTGAATATCAAAGCACAGGACGACAATCAGGAAATGCTCGACGGTGCCTGCTGCACCAGCATCATGGTTGGCAAGAACGCATCCACCGATGGATCAGTCATCACTTCGCACACCTGCGACGGCCGCTATCGCACTTGGATGCAATGGGAAGCCGCTGCCGACCATAAGGAAGGCGATATGCACAAGGTCTATAAAGGCACCATGCACACCGAAGACCCGTTCGACAACCGCGGCCTCGAACTGGCTGGCGAAATCCCTGAGGTCGCCCATACCTATCGTTACCTCAACACGGCTTATCCTTGCCTCAACGAAAAACAACTGGCCATTGGCGAAACTACTTTCTCTGGTCCTGACACCTTAGTGAATAATAAGGGTATGTTCATGATTGAGGAACTGGAGCGCGTTGCCTTGCAACGCTGCGACAATGCCTGCGATGCCATCCAACTCATCGGCAAACTCGTCAAGGAATATGGCTACGGCGACGGTGGCGAGTGCATCACCATTGCCGACAAGAACGAGGTTTGGCAGATGGAAATCCTCGGCGAAGGTCCTGAGAATATTGGTGGCGTTTGGGCTGCCAAGCGTATCCCCGACGACGAGGTGGGCGTTTCGGCCAACATCTCACGCATCGGCAAGCTCGAACGCAAGAGCAAGGATTTCTATTGCTCCGACAACTGCGAGAAGGTCGCCAAGAAATACGGCTTGTGGGATGGCAAGGGCGAATTTGTGTTCTACAAAGCCTTCCACAGTAGCTATGGCGGCGGCAAGAACTTCAGCGACCGCGAGTTTTTCATCCTCAGTCAACTGGCTCCTTCACTGAACCTTACACGCGATATGGAAGAACTCCCGTTCTCCGTCAAGCCTGACGAAAATGTCGATGTGCTCAAGGTGATGGAACTCTTCAAGAGCACCTACGAAGGCACCGACATGGACATGACGCAAAACGTGAAGACGGTCACCAAGAAGCGTTTGGACGATGGCTCGCTGGTTGACGACACCATCATCAGCCCTATTGCCAACCCTTGGCTCACGGGTGCCATGCAGAATACGCTGAATTTCCTGGCTCCTGGAACCATCGATTTCCACCGTACCGTGTCGGTGGCATGGAGCAGCTACAACCACGTCATCCAATGCCGCAGCTGGGTGTCCGACGAAATCGGTGCCATCTGCTGGATGGCTTGCGACAACCCGGGACAAAGCCCGCGCATTCCTATCTTCTCAGGTTCGACCGTCGTCCCTGATGGCTTCAACAAGTGCGGTCAGCTCCGTTATCGTGACGAGGCTTGGATTTGGCACTACCGTAAGGCCAACAAACTCGCCACGGTGCAGTGGGGACGCACTAAGAAAACCTTGCTTGGCGATGTGACCCGTTTCGAACAGAAAGCCATGGACGAGATCCCCACCCTCGAAAAGAAGGCCCAAGGCCTAATTGACGAAGGAAAGACCAATGAAGCCACTACTTTGATTAACCAATACACCTCCGATTTTGCTGCTTCGACACGCCAGGCCTGGAAGGAAATGGAAGAAAAATTCTGGTATTGGTTTAGCATGGGATTCTAATCAAATAGAGACGTAGCGCTACGTCTCTATTTTTTTAGTTCGACTGCATCACTTCGATGGTCTTAAACCCCATTGAGAGGCCTTTCAGATAAATAATGGCGGAACGTGGCGATGAGGTGTCGTTTGCGTCAACAGTGAGCGTAACCACACCATCATTACGACCATGGTCGGGTTCGAAATGCAACCAGTCACTTTCAGAAGCCAATGTCCAAAACTGATTGGCAGATATTGTTATCTCGAAATCGCCACCTTGACTGTCTACCTGAAGCTCGTCGATATCGGCCTCAAGTTGATATACATGGGCTTCTTGCTTAACGAGCAAAGTATCATACACCATTTCTCGGTAGCAAAGATAAACAGCGCCTAAACGAGGTTCTTGTTCTAAATTGGGTTTTACTTCAATCTGTATCTCTGTGTCGCCTAAACCCTCTTTGATGTTGGGAATAATCCATTCAGAATTATAGTGCAGATTCCAACTGACATTGGCTGAGATTGACACCGAACTATTTCCATGTTCGCTACTAAATTGCAGATGCTTTGGAGAAAAGCTAAGAATAAGTTCTGGATAAGCACTTTCTTGAATTACTGTTACAGTTTGATTCATCGATCCAGAAATCACTTGGAATTCACCACGGCGAATACCAAAAAGCGAATGTTCAGATGCAGTTAAGGTTATAGTCGATTCACCGATTCCCGTATATGACGAAAAACTCAACCATGATATATGCGACGAGATGTACCAAAGCGAGTCGGAACTGATAGATAGTTGAAGGTTGCTTTCGGTGTGTGGGAAAGTAAGTGTAGTTGGATTGACTGTCAAATAATGGGGATTGACAAAAGCTTCCTGTCTCACCATGAGATTTGTCACGCCACCCACCGACGAGGTAATGACAATTCTCGCATTGCGTGGTGCGGAATTCGAGTTGGGCAATGCAGTCACCGTCATTTCACCATCGCCTTCGCCAGAAACGGGAACCAATGAAACCCAATCGGCAGAACATTCAGCTGACCATGGCATAGCACTTTGCAAAACAACGGATTGTGTGCCACCTTGGAAATCAAAGTCGAGAGCATTTGGGGTGACCGTCACATGATAGTCCACATCGTTGGTTTGCATGACATGAAGGGGAAATCTGTTGTCGCCAGCCATAAAGATGACATTACATTCGCGACATTCTTCAGTAGAGGATAAGAAACTATTGACAGACAATACAAGATTGGCGGAATGGCTTCCCGACATGGGTTCACACCGAATCCAGCCTGGCAAAATGCCAACTGACCAATCACAATTAGCTTCAACTGAAATCGGGAATTCACCTCCGAATAAGTCGCAACTCACCGAATCAGGAACAAATTTGATAAAATCTTCTTCAACAAAAGCTTGTTTCACTGCAAGAACCGCTTCGTTTGTCTTAGTTGAAACCTTGATTTCTGCTGAGCGTTCTTGACTGCTCATGTTGGCAATGCAAGTCAAGGCCAATGTAGCGTTGCCTTCGCCTGACATGGGCGAAATGTTAAGCCAATCGGGGCAATTGCCAACTTGCCAAGCCCCATTCGATTCCAAAGTGATTTCGGCTGAACCGCCCGCAGCTTCAAAATTACGGGTGCTTTCCGATAACTTGACGTTGATGTCTTTTGAGCAGCCAACCATTAGAAGCATGGCTACCACAAATAACAAATTCTTGATGTTTTTCATATCGAATGATTTAATTTTCAAAAGGGTTACAAAATTACATAATTATTGAAGAAAACGCAGAGATTGACGATAAATTGTATAGAAAACAAAAGAGGCTGACCAATCAGTAAGGCCAACCCCTTAATCATCGTCTAACTGAAACAGAATCAATAGAATTTAGCTCTATTGTCCTTGATTTCAACTTTATTTCTTAATGCACTGAAGACGGAACCATTCAGCACTTTATTATTGAATTGGCTCACTTTTTCTCTTAAGATGTTGCTGTAGTCATCAGTAGCTTCAGGTTCGGTAATCTTCACATTCTTGATGATGAATGCACTCGAGTTACCAGCCAAAGGACCGACTTGTTCGCCTTCCTTCATGCCGAGCATAGTGCCAACGATGTCAGCTTCAACACCGAAGTTACCCAACACGCGTGAGTCGATGGTGATATCTGATACTGTGGTTGATTCGGCACCGAGTTCGCTCACCATGCGGTTGACATCATCGCCGCAAGCCTTCATCTTATCAACAGCCATCTGGCCTTTCACCTTATTCAAGATTTGGTACTTCGATTGGTCAGCAACGATGCTCAGCGGAGCATAGCCTTCTTTAACGATGTTGGTCAGTGCTGCAATGACGAACACATTGTCAAGGTCAAAGAATGAATTGACATCATTGAGTTTGGTCTTTTCGTTGAATGCCCAGCGAACGATTTCGCGAGGATTTTCGATACCAGGAATCTGATAGGTCGCTGAGGTCATTCTCGGCATGGAGCGCTTGGTAAGACCTTGTTCTTCAATAGCAGCGTTGAATTGGTCGATAGTCTTGTTTTCAGCAGCGAACTTGCTTGCCACAGCCAAAACATCTTGGTGAGTAGCTGTGCTTGTAGTGATTTCGTGTTGGAGATAAGCCAAGCGAGCCTTTGGTTGAGGAGCGGTCTTGTCAGTAACCTTCACGATATGATAACCGAAAACAGTCTCGACTTCGTCCATTGAACCGACAGCATTGTTTACGACATATTCGTTGAATGGAGTAACCATTGCGCCATCGGTGAACCAATCAAGGTCGCCACCTTTTTCCTTTGATGGGCAGGTTGAGAATTCCTTAGCCAAGTTGGCAAACAATTCTTCATCTTTGCTGCCTTTCAGGACGATGAGCAAACTGTCAGCCAAAGTCTTGGCTTCTTCCTTCGTCATGGTAGCGTCGCTATTGGCAGCGCCAGCATAGCTAATCAAGATGTGGCTGGCTCTCAGTGAGTCAGGACGGTTTTGCATGTCAACGATACGGACCAGGTTGAAGGATTCTTCATCTTCGTAAGGACCAAAGACGAAACCGGTGCCATTACCTTCATCGAAGATTTTGCTTTCAATTTCTTGAGAGACATCTTTTCTGCTCACCCATGCGCTATCGTAGTGCTTGTCGGAATTGGCATTGACGAAATTGGCAACATTTTCGACGTTGGCAAATTCTTCTTTCATGTCGCGGACGACTTTAAGAGCATCTTGACGGTCTTGCAATGATGGCTTGACTTCATAGACGATGTATTCGATGTCACGTCTTTCGTCGGTTTCGAATCTGTATTTGTTTTCTTCGTAGTAAGCTTTGTTGTCTTTGTCGGTAACTACGACTGTCGAGTCGGCGATAGTGGTGTAGCGCAAGGCAACGATGTCAGCTGAAGCCTTGGTGTTCTTGTTGGCATAATACTTTTCGGCCAACTTGTTAGGAACGAAATAAGAGGCTTTCAAAAGGTTGTTGTATTTGTTCTGGAGTCTGTCTTGTTTCACCGATCTCTCGAAATCAGCCCAACGAGAACGATATTCTGTAGGCAAGTTGTTGAGATTTTGAAGATAGTTGTTGATCATTTCTCTGTCAACACCACCATCAGCACTTGGGAAGCTCTGGGCAACCCACTGGTGAGGATTCTCGCCTGTGAATTGGTCGTAAAGTTCTTCAGCGGAAACGCTAATACCAGTGGCTTCATATTCCTTGGTCATGATGTTTTCCTGAATCATTTGTTCCAAGGTGTTGTTACGGATGGCGATAGCTTGTTCAGAAGTTACATTGGTGCCATTGCTTTTGTAGTTGTCGAGAGTTTTATCTACTTGTTCTTCAAAATCTTGGTATGGAATTTTGTCACCATCTACTACCAAAATAATGTTTTCACGGTTGCGGCCCATACTTTGGAAAAGGTCTTCCAACACAAATGCCAACAGTGCAACACCAATGATTACGATTAATAATTTAGAATGCTTTCTAATTTTTTCAATTGCTGCCATAATTTTATACCTTATTTATTAATTATCTTCAAATTTGAGCGTGCAAATTTAGTAAAGATTTCAAAGCGATGAATTATTTGTTCGATTTTTCTTTCCAAATAGTTGTAATAAGTGATATTATTACATTTTAGAAAGTTGTAAATCAATCAATTATGTATTTGCTTCAATTCCACTTCGTTGAGTTTTCCTCCGGTGGCTTTAAGGATTTTGAAGCGATAATTGCCGATTACAAGTTCAGAGCCTTGTTCGGGAATGCTTTCGCAATAATGGATAATCATGCCTGCCAAGGTCTCATAGTCGTCGGAAACAGGCAAGTCCATCTTGTAAGTCTCGTTCAGATAGTCGATTTCAAGACGTGCAGAGAACTGGAAAATTCCATCGCCCAATGACTTCTGGAGATTGTCTTCGACGTCATATTCGTCATTGATTTCGCCAAAAATCTCTTCCACGATGTCTTCCACGCTAACGATGCCCGAAGTGCCTCCAAACTCGTCAACGACCACCGCCACTCCTTGGTGTTTCTGTACGAAGTGTTTCAGCAAGCGGTCGGCGGTGAAAGTCTCAGGGAAAAAATCGATGTGACGCATGATGTCGGAAGCCGTGGCTTTGCGCCCGTCGGCAACGCATCTGACTACGTCATTCAGGTGCACATAACCTACAATGTTGTCGATGTTTTCCGAATAGATAATCAACTTCGAATGTTTGGTTTCGGTCATGTGTGCTTTCACTTGTTCAACCGAAACGGTTCTGTCGATGGCATCTATCTCATTGCGAGGCACCATGCATTCGCGCAGTTTCACGGAGCGGAATTCCATGACATTCTGGAAGAGTTGTATCTCTTGTTTCATGTCTTGGTCGGCATCTTCCGAGTCGGCGTACTCGGCTAAGAAATCATTCAGGTCAACCGTGCTGAAATGATACTCTTCCTTTTCAACATTGATTCGGAAGACATATTTGATGAGCAGTTCGGAAATGCCGGTGTAGAGCCATGTCAATGGATAAAGTACGCAATAGCAGAAAAAGGTTGGAAAAGCGAAAAACGCAAGGATGGCATTCGGATTGATGCGGAAAAACATCTTGGGGAAAAACTCGCCTACCAATAGGACTAGCAAAGTGGAAAGGATGGTCTGGATGAGCAGAATCATGAACTCGTTCGACAAGGTTGCCGGTAAAAACGATGCAGCCCAAGGCCCGATGATTCGGGCCATGCTCATACCATAGATGACCAAGGTAATGTTATTGCCTAATAACAAGGAAGTTATGAAATGCGACTTGTTATTGAGAAACAATGAAATGATTCGGGCCGACATGGTGTTCTTCGTCAGCTCAACTTCAAGCTGCAGTCGGTTTAGGCTATTGAAAGCAATCTCCAAGCCTGAGCAGAGGGCTGAGATGAACAAAGTAATCGCTACAATCCACCAATCGTTCATAGGAAATCATTATTCATCTTCAACATCGAGCAGGGCGGAACCTGAAAACATCGTATATTCCGAAAAGTCTTCCTTGGCCACCAAGCTATCGCCTTCAATTTCCTTGTCGGGCGAAATGATGCGGACGTGCGACCGTGTGTGGATGACTTTTTCCTTTTGATACCAATACAGTTTGTCGGAATACATGGTTTGCTGGTTGTCGGTGTTTTCCACCTTGACATTCCCAACGGCTTCAATCAATCCTATCTTGCCATAGCTCTTGCCGTAATCGGCTGAAAACTCAGTGGTTTTTTGCTTGTTCTTGTCGAACATCACCATGATAAAGCCCAAGGGAAATTCCATTATCTCATCTTCATTTTCGTAACGTATCATGCGTGGAGTACGAAGCTCCATCTGGATAATTCCCGAATCGCTACGATAGAAAACGACGCTATCGGCAATGATGCTCGATAGTGTGTCGTTGTTGGCCAATTCGTTGATGACGGAAATGGGGTTTTCACACGAAAACAACACCACGGCCATGAAGACCGTGATGTTGATTTTCAGGAATATCTTGCTAAATTTCACCAATTACTTTCTGGCTCTGATGGTGGTGGTTTCACCAATCCAACCACCTACATTGTACGATTGTCCTTCGGCGTAGTCGTTGAAGAAGATGATGTCCATTGGTGGGAAGTATTGCGAGTAGGCGGCAATCAGGTCGCTGGCACGCTTGGCCACTGATGCATCCATGTTTCTTGCCTTCTGGAACTTATCGACAGCTGCCCAGTAAACGGCCTTGCTTTCGAGGTCGCCGCTGAATTGGCTTGCGCTTTCGGCGTAGAGCATACCGATGATGATGTAAGGTTCGCCAGCAGTTGGGTCAACTTGTGCAGCCTTGCGAGCGGCTTCGCGGCCTTTGCTGAAACTACCGGTGTTGAGGTAGCAGTAGGCGAGGTTACGGTAGGCGCGGAACACACGGTCGTTGTTGGCCGACTTGGTAGCTTGCTCAAAATAGCTGGCAGCTTCGCCAAACTTCTTGTCCTTGAAGCAACGTTGACCGAGGTTGTAAGCCGATTCAGGGCTTGGGTCAAGTTCATGGAGGTGCTTACTGGCATCGAAGAAGAGCTTCGAGTCGGTGCAATCCTTCTTGTCGAGGATGGTGGTGATGCGTTGCAGCAGGGCGATATCATCAGGCTTTTCGGCCATCTTGGCTGTGAACACCTTGATCAGGTCTTCGCATGAAGCGAAAGGCTCGAAGAGGTTGTCGATGTTGTTCTTCACACCTTTATAGTTATTGATGTTCTTCTCGTTCTTCTCGAGTTGTTTGTCGAAGTTGGCCACTGCTTCGGCATCATCAGCAGAAGCATCTTTGGCTGCGAGGAGTTCGGTTTCCTTTTCGGCCAGCACCTTGATGTTGTCGTCAAGTACATCGGAGAGTTCCTGATACACATCGATGACGGTCATCTTTTCAGCCTTGCCGTTGTTCACCATGTCGGCGGCAGCACGGAAATAGGCATCGAGGAAACCCACTTGGATTTGGTTGTGGTCAACATCCAGTTCGACAGCTTCTTTCAGCACGTTGTAGGCCTCTTCGTAACGTTTCTTGTTGTAGTTATAGATAAGGTAGCCCTTCTTGGCTTTGATATTTGCGATTTGCGAAAGGCCCGTCTTTGGATCAGTCGGGAAGCAGATGGCTCTCGTATCGGCCAGCATATTCAGGGTGTCGATGTAGGCATCTTTCTGTTCGGGATTGGTACGGATTAAGTAATCCAGAATCTTTTCACCATTGGTGTAGGTGTACTGGCTGGCACGTGGACCATTCAGGAAGACATAGCGCCATGCGCTCACCATTTCTGCGGTAGCGGCATCGGGAGCGAACTTGGCTTGTTCCCATTGCTTATAGGCTTCGCGATAAATTGATAAGTTGGTGACGGTAGCCACACTATCGACACCATACTTCGAGGTTGAGGCGTCTTGAGCCGAAACGCTCACTGCCATTCCAAAAACGGCGGCAATCACCAAAATTCTTCTAGTTTTCATCTCTTTTATTTTTAATTGTTAAACTTGATAATTCTTGCTTCAAATATCATTCCAAAACAGAATGCTTATTTATACTTTCTCTTCATGAACCACATTTCATGGACTGCAATCCCCACTCTCAGGTTGATGTAACGCTCTTGGATTAGGTTATTGGCTTTGGTGCCACATTGTCCCAATTCGACAGCAAGGTTGACCTTCGACATCGTGCGAGGCAGAGGCAGCGAAGTGCCAAAGGAAATCCCCATCTTATTGATTGAATTGCCATTAACGTTCAAATAGGTGTGTTCGTAGAAAGCTCCCATGCGATAAGTCATCCTTTTGAAATAGCTTGATATAGAGGTTGCGACGGGCATGTATTCGCCTCCCAACGATACGCTCCATGAATCCTGCAATGGGTCGTTGATGCCTTCACGGGCAAATTTCGACCATTGCATCCAGTTGAAGTCGGCACCAAGAGTCCAGCGGTTGTCCTTCTGCAAGGCCACACCAATACCAAAACCTTGTGGCATGGTGATTTTCGAGTTATTGTTCACATTATAATAAATGGTGTCGATCACATATTCGATTTCTTGGGTGGCATCGCCTTCGACGGAACGGATGAATATGGTTTGGGCATTGCTCAAACGGACTTTTTGGGCATAGGTGAGGCCGACATTAAGATGCAGGTCGGAGGAAAGTTTTCCGGTGAAAAGGAAACCGTAATCGAACATGAACGACCTGACCATATTGTCGATGCCACGACGCGAACTGATGAAATAAGTCGAATCGGGGAAATACAACGTTGTCAGCGTTTCAGTGTCGCCAAACACATAATTGACATTGGCACCGATTGAGAAATGTTTGCCAAGCTTGAAGGCGTTGCCAACGAAAGCCTGATTGAGGCCTCCCTTCCCTGAAAACGACGAAGTATAATGGCCAGGCTGTTCGATAGGTTTATCGACAATCATGTTGTAGCCCACTGTGCTATAAGGTTGTGCGCCGAGAGCTACCTTCCACCACGAAGTCAGGCCAAAGGCCATTGCAAGATAATCGAACGAAGCATTTCTTGAATCTTCCGACATGAACGAGTTGCTGAACGAGGATGACTTGAAATACATGCCGACGTCGAAAAGGAAAGCCAACGAGTCGATACGGGCGTATGATGCTGGATTGGCCACGTTAATCATGCCACCTGAATATATGGCATTTGCAGTTCCACCCATACCGCCCAGTTGAACGTTCATCGACTTGTCGCGCACTTGGCCAATGCCAAATATCGAATATGGGGAATCGACATTGGCTTGGGCAAATATATTGCTGGCCAGCGTTACAAGAAGCACTGCCACAAGCCATATTTTCAGCGAAGATAGTCTCATATCAATAGTATTAAAGCGTCAAATAACAAAACAAGATACCAACACACCCAATTTTGAGCGTGCAAATATCGGTTTTTTTAACTCTATGAGCAAGTTTTTATTGCTTTCTTTATTACTATTATTTTTCAAGTAACTGAAAATCAATGTAAAAAAATTATTTATTGTTTTTTTTTGTTCGATTTTTTCATTTTTTTCTTGGCGATAAAGAAAAAAGATGTACTTTTGCAACCGCAAAAACGGAGGTACCGTAGCTCAGTTGGTAGAGCAATGGACTGAAAATCCATGTGTCACTGGTTCGATTCCCGTCGGTACCACTTCATAAGCCAGATGAAAATCTGGCTTTTTTTATGAAATAAATTGTACTTTTTCCCGTTTGTTTCAAGTCATGAAAAAATCGAAGAAAATATTATTAGCCGTCCTGAGCGGATTGATACTATCGGCAGCTTGGCCTACATGGGGAATCTCTCCATTTGTATTCGTTGGCCTTGTGCCATTGCTATTCGTAGAAGACCGCATCGCAAAAGGCGAAAAGGGAAAAGTGTTTTGGCTGGCTTCTATCACCTTCCTTGTGTGGAACCTAATCACCACATGGTGGATATGGAATGCCACACCTGGCGCCATTGCAGCATGGCTTTTGGCAACTCTTTTCATGGCTGTACCCTTCTGGCTGTTCCATTTCACCAAGAAAAGGCTTTGCAACAACCGTTGGGGCACCTTCTTGCTGATTCCGTTCTGGATGTCGTATGAGCTGCTCACCTATCACTGGACAGCCAAATGGCCTTGGCTCAATCTGGGCAATGTCTTCTCGTCGAACGTTTCGTGGATTCAATGGTATGAATATACGGGAGTTGCTGGTGGGACGCTTTGGGTATTGCTTGTAAACATTTTGATTTTCACTATTTTAGATACAGCCATCAACAAGGAAAAGAAAACCAACCTGATTTTGGGCATCATTACGATTTTGCTCATTGTTGCACCTATTATATATAGTGAAAGCGTTTATAGAAACTATGTGGAAAAAGGTGACGATGTGGAAGTGATAGTGGTTCAGCAGAACTGCGACCCGTGGAACGAACAGTTTGATGCCAATTTCTACGACCAAACCATCAAGCGCAACACCTTGCTTGCCGCTCCTCTGATGACTCCGAAGACGCAATTCATCGTCAGTTCGGAATCGGCCATCCAGGAAGGCATCTGGCTCGACCAACTTGACCAATCGGAATCGCTGCAGCATTTCCACAGTTTCATGAAAGAGCATCCTCAGGCTGCCTTCGTCATTGGTGGAACCACCTACGAATGGGTACCAAAAGGCATGGAAGACGACTTTCCTGCCCGTCACATCATGAGCACCGACCGATACTATTATTGCCACAACTCGGCCTTGCTCATCGACACCGTCAATGTGCAACACCGCAACAAGACCCAGCTGGCACCAGGTGTGGAAGCCATTCCCGAATGGATGGGATTCCTCAAGAACTGGTCTGTTACCATGGGCATCGCCCGCGGTACACTGAAGACAGACCCTGCCCCACACAATATGGATTTTGGCGGTCACACGATTGCTGCCGCGATATGTTACGAGTCGGCCTTCGGTGGCTATGTACGCGAGTTCACAAAGAAAGGCGCCGACTTGATCTTCGTGCTTACCAACGATGGCTGGTGGGGCGACACGCCTGGCTACAAGCAGCATTTCGAGTTCTCGAAACTGC
>CALBNP010000022.1 GCA_937896505.1 uncultured Bacteroidales bacterium
AGGTCGGCGGCTGAATCCATGTCGAAATCGTATAATAAAGGCATATTATTGTATTTGTTATCGGCTAAAATCAATCATTAAAGATACAATCGTATCTGATTTGCAAAAATACAATAAATATTGATGTGAGGGAGTTTTTTTTGAAAAAAACGACGAATAGCATTGTGTTTGTTGGCTGGTAGAGACGTAGCGCGCTACGTCTCTACATCATTTCGCCGCCACGCCGCAAAGGTGGAACAAGACGCGGGCGCCGACGTTGCCGTCCCAGTCGCCATCGCCGGGCGAGACTTCGCAAAGGTCGAAACCGATGATTTCCTTGCCGGCTTCACGGATGCGGTTGAGCAGATACATCAGTTCTTCATATTCCATGCCGCCAGGAACCGGAGTGCCGGTGTTCGGGCAGAGTTTCGGGTCGAGGGCATCAATGTCGATTGAAATGTAGGTCTTTTGCGGCAAAGCGGCCACCATTTCGTCAACGATGGTCTTCCAAGTTGCGCCTTCGTACATGCGGCGGCGGTTGTCGCGGTCGAAGAAGACCTTCACGCGCTCAGGCTGGCTCTCGGCCAAGGCCTTTTCCTGGTGGCAGTAATCGCGGATGCCGACTTGCACGAGTTTCTTCACATTATTGAATTTCAACGTATTGTAGAAAATCGAAGCATGCGAATACTTGAAGCCTTCGAAAGCCTCACGCAAGTCGCAGTGGGCATCAGCATGGAGAATGCCGTATTCCACACCTAATTCATTAAGGTATTGGTGATAGGCGAGAGGGGTGCTGTGGTCGCCGCCAAGCAGACCGACAACTTTGCCTTTGTCGCGCCAAAAGGCAATGCGTTCGCGCAACCATGCGTTTTTCTTCTCTGTAGCTGCCTCAATATCGGCGTACATCTTGTCGTATTTCTCTGGTTCATCGTCAATTGTACCCTCGTAAAGAGCGTTGATGATATCCTCGCTGACGGGAGCCAGTTCGTCGTGCAGTTCGCGCAGTTCCTTTGGAAACTCGTCCATCCAGATGCCTTTTTGCCAGAGGTCGGGATAATCGTGGTGGCAAAGGTCGACTTGCATCGAGGCTTCCATGATGGTGGCAGGGCCATCGACGGTGCCACGGTTGTAACTCGTGGTAAGTTCCCATTCAACGGGTATGATGATGATTTGTGCTTCTTCGGCAGTGCAAGGCAAGCCATAAATGCCTGATTCAGCGACAGCTGCGGCGTTGGGATCGAAAGTGTTGTCCATTTTATTCTAAAATTGATGCCTACAAAGGTAGAAAAACTATCTTTGCAATTCTAATTTTTAAACAATGGATTTGTTTTCGTGCCTTTCCCCGTATGTGTTTTGCAGCTTCGCCTCAGGCAGTAGCGGGAATTGCTATTATGTTGGGAATCAGCACGAAGGCATGGTTGTAGATGTTGGAATCTTTGCCAATGACGTCGTCAAAGGGCTTGCGCTTAACGACCTCACTCTTGATAGAATCAAGTGCATTTTCATCACACACGACCATATCGACCACGTGAAAGGCTTGCAAACGCTGCTGAAGAAATGCCCGATTCCGGTCTATGCCCATCCGGACTGTCTGCAAGGCTTGCGCGAAGGCAAAGCCACGCGGGACATCGACCCAAGTCTGTTGCACGAAATCGAGCCGTTGCAAACCATCGAAGTGGAAACGATGAAAGTGACGCCATTCCCCGTGATGCACGATGGGAGAGGAGCAATGGGCTATCATTTTGATTGCGAAGGACATACCTTGACGATTGCAACGGATATTGGTATGCTCGACCACGATGTGAAGACCTACTTGCAGAAAGCCGACAGCATTGTCATCGAATCGAACTACGACCCTGAAATGCTGGATAAAGGCCCATATCCTTATATATTAAAGCAGCGCATCAAAGGACCGTTCGGACATCTTTCGAATCCTGAATCGGCTCGTTTTGTGGCAGATAACTATCGGCCTGAACTGAAGAACATCATGCTTTGCCACCTTAGCGAAAACAACAACACGCCCGAGTTGGCATTGAAATGCCTTTACAAGCAATTCAGGATCAAACACGTATCGCCCGTTAACACTTCCATATTCCCACTTCCGCGCCACAAGCAAACCGGTTTTATCTATTTCTGATGCCACAATTTTCCACAATCCGCAAGCATCCACAACTATTTCCACAATATTCCACAATACACAATTAGTTACCAATTTTATAAATCACTAATATACAATATGTTATAAAAACTCAATTTTAGGCACGATTCTTTATAATGTTAAATCAATAATTCATAAAAACAATGAAAAACCTAACTTCAATTATCACTTTTGCTTTGGTAGCCGTTTTTGCTACCTCTTGTAACGTCGAAAAATCAGAAAAGTATCAAGCCTTGTTGGCTGAACGCGATTCACTTCAATCAGTTGCAATGGCTGCTTCCGGTGGTTACGACCAAGCGCTTAACACCATCAACGAAATCGAGAACGCTCTTGAAAACGTTCGTGCTGCCGAAAACATTATCATGCTTGAAAACCAGGAAGGTAATTCAAACGATGCTGTTTCTAAAATCTTAGCCATCCAGCAGACTTTGCAGGAAAACCGCAACAAGATTGCCCAACTTGAAAAGCAACTGGCCGACCAAGGCGCCAACTCGAAGGCATTGAACCAAACCATCAATCGCTTGAAAAAGCAGATTGAAGAAAAAGATACATATATCAACTCGTTGAAGGACGAACTTCAACTGAGCAAGGAACAGATTGCCGAACTGAACAGCCAAGTTGACAATTTGAGCCAGAACATCGACAACTTGAACAGTAACATCGACAACCTCAACACCCAGAACGCCGAACAGCAAGCCACCATCAGCCAACAAGACGCTGCCATCAACACGGTGTGGTATTGCGTGGCTACCAACAAGGTGCTGGTTGAAAAAGGCCTCGTCACAAAAGGCGGCTTGTTCTCTTCAAGCGAGGTCTCTGGTCAAGGCATCGACAAGACGCAGCTCGTGCAAGCCGACAAACGTAGCCTGAATAACATTCCTCTGAACACCAAAAAGGCTACCATCATAACCAAACACCCTGAAAGCAGCTATCAACTGGTGGAAGGCGAAGACGGAGCTTTGACGCTCGAAATCACCGACACCAATGCTTTCTGGAGTATATCGAATTATTTGATTGTTTCCATCAAATAAACAATTCTGCTCGTTTTCAATTTTTTTCAAAAAAAGCCTCGCAAACGCGGGGCTTTTTTGGTTTCGTCTTGCTGTAGAGACGCGCCATGGCACGTCTCCCCAAATGGGTTGTGGAAAACAAATAGAGACGCGCCATGGCGCGTCTCTACAAACGGATTGCGATAATCAATAGAGACGTGCCGTGGCGCGTCTCTACAGACAATATGATTATTCTAGGTAGGTATATCCATACAGGCCCGAGCGGTAGCTCGAAAGGAATTCCTTGCCTTCTTCAACGGTAATCTTGCCTTCCTTGACGCATTTGGTGGCCCAGGTCTCAACGGTGCGGACCAGTTTCTTCGGGCTGTATTGCACATATTCGAGTACGTCGGCAACGGTCTCGCCGTCAATGATTTGGTCAATGTAATAGCCTTTCTCGTCAACGGAGACGTGGACGGCGTTGGTGTCGCCAAACAGGTTGTGGAGGTCGCCAAGAATCTCTTGATAGGCACCAACGAGGAACACACCTATATAATAAGGTTCCTTCTCGTCGAAGGTGTGCATCGGGATGGTGTGCTGGTTCGTCTTGGTCACGAAGTTGGCAATCTTTCCGTCGCTGTCGCAGGTGATGTCTTGCAAGGTGGCCAAATGCGAAGGACGCTCGTCGAGGCGCTGAAGCGGGATGATGGGGAACAGCTGGTCGATGGACCACGAGTCGGGCAACGACTGGAAGAGCGAGAAGTTGCAGAAATACTTGTCGGCCAACAGTTTCGGCAGTGCGGTGAAATCTTCTGGGACACGTTTCAGTTCGCTTGCAATATGGTTCACCTCACGGGCAATACTCCAGAACAGGCGTTCAATCTTGGCACGCGACTTTAGGTCTAACAAACCGAGGCTGAACAAGTTAAGTGCTTCTTCGCGAATCTCTTGCGCATCGTGCCAGATTTCAAGCGACGAGTTCTTGTTGAGTTCGTCCCACGACTTGTAAAGCTCATGGATGAGTTCGTGGTCGGTCTCTTCGGGCACTTCGTCATCGTCCCATTCGGGCAACGAGGTGGTTTCCAGCACTTCAAAAATCAACACGGAATGGTGAGCCGTCAGTGCGCGGCCCGATTCGCAGATGATGTTAGGGTGGGGGAGCTCGTTCTTGTCGCACACATCCACGATGTTGTAGATGGCATTGTTGGCATATTCCTGGATGCTATAGTTGACCGAACTTGGGCTTGATGAGCGAGTGCCATCATAATCGACACCCAAGCCGCCGCCCATGTCAACGAACTCGATATTGTAGCCCATCTTGTGCAGTTGCACATAGAATTGTGCAGCCTCGCGCAAGGCGATGTTGATGCTCTTGATCTTGCTCACCTGGCTTCCGATGTGGTAGTGCACAAGCTTGAGGCATTCTTTCATGTTGTGTTCTTCGAGGAAATCCAAGGCTTCGAGCAGTTCCGACGAGGTGAGGCCGAACTTGCTGCCGTCGCCACCCGATTCTTCCCATTTGCCGGAACCCGAGCTTGCCAGCTTGATGCGCACGCCAAGGTTAGGCGTCACTTTCAGGCGACGGGCCACGCGTGCCGTGATTTTCAGCTCGTTCATCTTCTCGATGACGATGATGATTTTGCGGCCCATCTTCTGCGCCAGCAAAGCCAGTTCGATGAACTCCTCGTCCTTGTAGCCGTTGCAGATAATCAACGAGTCGGAATCGGTGTTGAGGGCAATGATGGCATGAAGTTCAGGCTTTGAGCCGGCTTCCAGTCCGATGTTGAACTTCTTGCCGTGGCTGACAATCTCCTCAACCACAGGGCGCATCTGGTTCACTTTGATGGGCAGAACCACGAAATTCTGTCCCTTGAATTCATATTCTTCGGCCGCTTCCTTGAAGCAAGAGTCGATCTTGTTGATGCGGTCGTCGATGATGTCGGGAAAACGCAGCAGGACGGGAGCCGAGACGTCCCTTAATGCCAACTCGTCGATGATTTCGGGAAGGTCAACCGAAGCGCAACCTTCTTTGGGAGTGACCACCATGTGGCCTTTTTCGTTGATTGAAAAGTAGTTTCCGCCCCAGCCTTTCACGTTGTAAAGGTCTTCGGAGTCTTCAATGCGCCATTTTCTCATTTCAATAAATTGATTTACTGATAATTAACAATAAAACCGATTTGTCGTTACAAAATAAAATTGCAAATTTAGTGTTTTTCTGTCAAAATTTACTACTTTTGCAAAAAGTTTTTTTATTGTGTATTGCATACAAAGGTATTATTTTTAAAGCATCGTCAAACAAAGATGTCGATACATATTGGCAACGAAATTGAGAAAATAGTACGAGAACAACGGATGACCGTTGTAGATTTGTCGCGTGAACTCGGCTGTAATAGGACAAAAGTCTATCGCATTTTTGATGCTCCTACAATTGATTCCGGTATCTTGGCCAGATTGTCTATTATTCTTGAATTTGACTTTTTTAAGCTCTATTCCGAAGAACTTGCGTTGAAGTTGTCCGAAAATGGATTGGTGCAATAATGTGTTGCATTTTTGAGACATGTTGCATTTTTGAGACAGGCTTTAACTATAATTTTTCTTGATTTTCTCGTTTTTTGCAAAACATTTTAAATATCATAATCGTTATGTCACAAAATAAGACAAAGTTCCCAGGCATGGAAAATGCAACAAACAATCCATATAACAGGTATATGGATGAAGAGATGAAAAACAACGATCAGAGAGCAACCCGTTTCCCAGGAATAGATGATACAGATGGTGGTCAACAGACCGAAGCTCCACACGATCCAATAGTGGGCTTTTTGTTTTCTGTGTCAAGAACTCCTTATGGCGAGTATTGGCCTTTATACATTGGAAAAAATACGATTGGCAGAAATACTGGCGATTTTGCAAATATGATTAATTTGCTTGAAGGTTCTGTCTCAAGCGAGCATGCCGCTTTGGTCATTGAACAATACACGAATCCGAATGAAACCGTTGCCGTTTTAGAAAACAAGGGATCTAAAAATGGCACATTCATCAATGGCAAGCGCGTCATTTATGGACGTACTGAGGAGTGTAAAAATGGAGATATTCTTCGGTTTGGAAGCAGTTATGAGTGTTTGATGGTTTTGTTTGATGTCAGGGAATTAGGACTGAAGAAAGCTGAGAATTTCATTGTCGTTGATGAATTGGAAAATGGTAATGTGTGGGATGAAAGCAATGATTCGCCATACAAGCCCAACCGTCAGGAACCTTACTTTGATCCAAGCCAAACATCTAAAGCCACCAATGCTATGGGTGGTGAGCAAATGTTTGGAAGCAACAAACCCAGGACTGAGGTGATGTGATTTATACTTTCGTGTTATGTCAATAATCAGACTAAAAAACGGGAACGGAGAGAGTAATGTTTACTATGAGTTCGACACAAGCAAAAAAGCACTTGGCGAAGGTGGGATGGGACGGGTGTTCCGTGGTATTCAGGTCGAAGAATTGGATAATGGTCTTCGCAAAGAGCGTGAAGTAGCTATTAAATGCTTGTTAGAAGATCTACCTGAACATGCCATCAAACGTTCGAAACGCGAGGCTTCCATTCGTCTTAAGAACGACAATTTGGTTGAGATGATAGACTTCGTTGAAACTCATGATAGTTATGCTACACATTTTCATGTTATTAGTGAGTTGCTTAACGGAGTCAACCTAGATGAATTGCTTGACGGCAATACAATCAACCATGATGGGAATCCGAATTTAAATGCCGAGCATCTTCTCCACGACTATAAAGAAAACCGCAAGGTCTTCGTTGGCATAGTTTTCCGCAAAATCCTATCGGGAATCATGGCCTTGCATGATGCTGGTTATGTTCATCGTGACATTGACCCATCTAACATCATGGTGACATCAGATGGAAAAGTCAAACTGATTGATTTCGGAATCGCAAAGAAAATTGACGATTTGTTGAATACAGGAAAATCACTGACCTCACCTGGACAATTCATAGGTAAACCGCAATATGCGGCTCCAGAGTTGCTTCTCGGAGACTTAAATCGGCAAAATTACACGACTGACGTCTATGCACTAGGTATCGTCTTGTTCCAATTGATGACAGGACATCTCCCTTTCAATGGTACCCATCAGGAAATTTACGAAAAGCAATTGCACGAAAAACTACCTTTAAATGAGGTTAAAGACAGAACCGTCCGTAAAATCATTGAAAAAGCGACCGAGAAAGACCAAAAGAAACGCTATCAGACCGCAGCCGAGTTCCGTGTCGATCTTGATAAATGGATTGCAGAGGAAAAGGCACCAAAGCCCATTTCAAAGCCCTACGGAAAATGGATCGGCATTGTATCTGCTTGTTTGGTCGTTATCGGATTGGTTTGTTATCTTGTAATGAAAGATACCGAAAAGGTTGTTATTGATCCAGTTATTGATACATCTAAAACTGTAGTTGAGGAAGTCGCAAAGAAGAGTGAATCTAAATCCATAGAAGAGTTAAAAAAAGCAGAACGATTCCTTATGGAAAAAGCCCGTGCCAAAAATGGTTTTGACATACTCCAGCAACTTGTTGAACATGGCGATTGCCAAGCTATCTTCTTGATGAGCAGGTTGTATTATGATGCCAATGCCTATAATAAAGAAGGTAATGAGTTTTATAATCAGGATTGGAAGATTATGCGTGAGAATTGCGGAGAACAGCCCGACAATGCAAAATCCCATGCGTATTTAATGGATGCATTCCAAATAAATGAAACCGATACCGTTTTGCTTTATGAATTGGGATGTAATTTCATGTGGAAAGAAAGGGGTGGAGAGCGTAATTTCCCATACGCCAAATGGTGTTTTGAAAAAGTTGTTAAATTAACAAAGAATGGTACTCCTTATCATAAACGCGCCGAGGGCTTGCTATACAAAGTGAATAATAGCCAAGCGTCATTACTAAAAGGAGAGAAACCAAAGAAATGATTTAGTTATGCCACCAGCCCAAAGAAAAACAGTTTTCCAACGCAAAGGCGATCCATATCTTTACCTCTTTGCAAATAGAGAATGGTATTGTTACAATCCTTCAGAGGATCCTCTTGGTAGCGGTGCCATGGGAACGGTGTGGCGTGGCTATAGGGTAAAAGATGGTGATCAAATTGCTATCAAAAAGGTGAAGGATGAGTATGTTAACATACCTATCATTCGTGAAAGGGCTCGCTTGGAGTCATCAATGGCATTCCGCCATCAAAATCTTATTGAGATGATAGGCTGCTGCATGGTGAATCCGACTAATGGTCCCATTTGGCTTTTAAGCAAATTCGTATCTGGGCAAGAGATTGATCAGTATTGCAAGTTACTTTCTGATGGCCCTCAAAAAATCGAAACGCTTTCAAAATGTATTTGTCAAGTGCTTGATGCCTTGGAGTATATCCATGGCAACGGCATTATTCACCGCGACATCAAACCATCCAATATCATGGTTGAAAACGAATCGAATGCAAGATTGATGGATTTAGGTATAGCTTGTATGAATGGAGGCAATAAATTCTCTCAGTTTGGCTTTATCGGCACACCGCAATATGCTGCTCCTGAACAGGTTACCCGTAATGCAAACAAAGTTCTACCCATCAGTGCTGCGACTGACATCTATGCATTAGGAGTTACTTTCTATGAATTGTTATCCGGAACCAACCCTTTCGATAGCGAAAGTGAGATGGAAACCCTTGCAAGGCAAATACGCGACCCGCTACCCGATAGCAATTTGATACCAAAACAACTGATGCGTGTGTTACTCAAAGCTACAGAAAAAGAACAGAACAAACGTTATCAGACTGCTGGCGAATTTCGCGAAGCTATCCAAAATGCAATAGTACAGCCACCAACTTTTTGGGAAAGGATAAAGGATATGTTTAAAATACAATCATAATAATTTAAGGAATAAATGGAACTGCATAAAATAGATACAAAACAGCCTTTTATCGGTTACGGCGAGTCGCGCCAAGGCGGCCGAAGCGAAAACCAAGATTCTTTTGGTTTTGCTGATACAAATTTTGGTCTGTTGGTCACCGTATGTGATGGTATGGGTGGTGGGCCAGGCGGCAAAACCGCTTCAAGCCTTGCTGTCAAGGAAATTATTGACGGCGTGATGGAATCACATGATGATGAAACGCCATCCAATGTGCTCTTGAAAGCCATACACCGCGCCAATCGTGCTCTTTTGGATGCCATTGAACAAAACCCCAGACTGAAAGGAATGGGGACAACTTGCACAGCACTTCTAATAAATAAGGACTCGGCTATCATTGCCCATGTAGGAGACAGCCGTGTTTATCAATTACGACATGGTCGCAAAGTGTTCCGCACCTTTGACCATTCTCTCGTATTTGATTTAGTGAAAGAGAAAGTCATCACTGAAGAACAGGCACGCTTATCAGAACAATCAAATATCATTACCCGTGCATTAGGCTTAGAGGCCAAACTGAAAATAGACATTACTGAAAGAGCTTACGAAAAAGGCGACCGCTTCATGCTCAGCTCTGACGGCATACATGGAACAATGCTTGAAAATGAGTTGATAAAGAAGGCCACCAAAAACAAGAATGTGGGTCAGACCGTTGATGACATCGCTACATTTGTAGATGGAGAAGGAAGAAATAAAGGTGGTGGCCACGACAACCTTACTATTGCTATCATTGAAACAAAGAATCATTCAAAACTAAAAGAAAAAATGAGTACACGAAACAAATTCATCGTTATCGGCCTTGCCGCATTGCTTCTCGTTAGCCTCGTCTTCAATATTTCACAAGGCATCAAAAACAAGAAACAAACTTCAGAACCAGTAATGACAATGGAAAACATTTTAGAACATTTGTCACAACAGATTCAAAATGATACAATTTGTGTCAGCACCGCAGGGGATACGATTAAGATTTTGAAAACAGTAAATTAATTAAAAAACACAATACTATGAAGAGTTATTCAATAGGAAGAGACGCGAGTAACGAAATCGTCCTTAACGACAACACGGATGTCGTCAGTCGTCGCCATGCAGTATTGACGGTATCGTCATCTGGGAAAATGACCATCACCGATTTGAGTACCAATGGTACTTACATCAATGGACAACGCATTTCATCGAATGTTGCAGTCCCCGTTACGCGTAAGGATTCCGTTTCCTTCGCTCATGTCACCAGCCTCGACTGGAACATGATTCCCAAAGCGAATCAATGGCTGATTTACCTTATTATCGGTATCGCGGTAGCTGCAATTGCAGTTGCATGTGCCATCTTTGTTCCCAAGATAATTCGCGGCAAAGATAATCCAGTAAATCCTCCTGTTGTGGATTCGATAGCCTGCACCATCACCTTCAATGCAAATGGTGGACAAGGTATCATGGAAGCCCAAAGGGTCAACAAAGGCCAAAAGGCCGGTCTGATTGGAAATGAGTTTACTCGCAATGGCTACACTTTCAAGGGGTGGGGGAAAACTGCCGAAGGTGATTCCGTTTATTATGAAGATCGTGGAACTGTAGTGTTCAACAAAGATGTTACTCTTTACGCCAAATGGACGCAGAAAACCCATACTGTGACTTTTGTCCAAAACGACAGAAAGGTGGGAGGTAAGATGGAAATACAAACCGTTTTAGAAGGTACAGACACTGCACTGACACCATGTGCTTACACAAAGAAAGGGTATCGTTTCAAGGGTTGGAATACCGAATCTAATGGAAAGGGAACGACATACAAGGATGGCGGCATGGTTAACCTTAAAGAAGATTTGAGACTTTATGCCCAATGGGAAGTTAAAGGTGTAACAAATGGCACGAAAGATTCTACAAAGGAAGATGCTAAAGATGATGACCAAATCGAAAATAGACCCATGTTATAGTTTAGAATATTAATTAAAACTGATAGATCATGAGATTACTGAAAATTGGCAGCTCGCCTGATTGTGATATTGTTCTTAACAGTCGAAGGGTGAGCTATCTTCATGCTGAATTAATCATGCTCAACAATGGTGACATTCTTCTCGAAGATAAGGGAAGCACTAATGGCACTTTCGTTAATAACCAACTTGTCAAACCGGGTGCTTCGGTTACAGTTCGTCGCGGCGATCTAATTCGCTTTGGTGACACCGAATTGCAATGGTCAGCTGTTCCACAACCGACCAACAACAGCATGTTCAAGAAAATCTATGGCATTGGAAGCAACATGCGCTATAACGACATTCAGGTGACTGGTGGCACGGTAAGTCGTTTCCATGCTACCTTAAAGATTGACAAAAAAGGTCACGCCTACATTGAAGATCATAGTCTGAACGGCACGACTATCAATGGCAAACGCATTGCATCACACCAAAACGTGCGTATAAAACGTAATGATGATGTGGTGGTTGGCGGTATTCCTGTAGATCTGAAGCCATACATTAAACCCGAAGTTGGCGGCATTGTACTGAAGACTTTTGCAGGCATCGCAGCTGCCGCAGCAGTGGTGTTAATTGTGTTGAAAATTGGTATTGGAGGTAAGGTTGATCCTTACGAATACGCTTCAAGTGTGGCGTATGTCCATGCCTACTATCACTACACAGCGAAAATCGTGGGAGATCCATTTGTCCCGATTTGCCAAAAATACAATATCCCTTATTCATCAGAATATAAAATTGGAATGAACTCGAAGGGGGAAATGGGCATAATCTCCGAAACAAGCTCATATATGCCAATAGGATACAGTGCAACTGCATTCTTTATCAGTAAAGATGGAAAGATGCTTACAAATCGACATGTGGCTGCTCCATGGAAATTCGCTGGTGAGGCCGAAAAAGCCGAAATCAATCGCATAATGACCAAACTTAGGGAAGAGAATATGTCAATTAACCAGCTCCGAACCGAAGACGATTTGTATAATTTGTTTTTGGATAGTTATTTTGGTTCTATAATTAGTGATGTTTCATATAAGCTTTTAGAATTGGATTTGATGAGTGTTGAGGATTTGGATGCAACCATCAAAATCTATAAGAATTGCCAGATACAGATTAATGGTGAGTTGGATTATATTGCAGTAGGTTATCCGAACAGACGCTATTCCAATATCGATGAGTTTGAAAGGTGTACTGCTATTGGCGAAGCAAAGGATGAGAATGTTGACATCGCTTTGCTCCAACTAAATTCAGGTATAACTCCATCAACGGTGACGAGAATTCTAGATATAGAAAAATCAATTGTCGATGCCCAAAAAGTTATGCCTTTGAAAGACCATTATTATTATATAGGGTATCCGGCAGGAGCAATATTTAATCTTCGAGAGGATGGTCTTCTTCCCCAATGTAAAGAAGTGATGGTTTCGCGTGTACCAGGAAGATACACCATTGACCTCCAAGGTGAAGTGTTAGGTGGAGCAAGTGGCTCTCCTGTTTTTGATAATCATGGAAGACTGATAGGAGTCATTTCATCACATTATACCATCGGAAGCACCATGGGGCGTTGCGAATTGATTAAGTATGCAAAAGAATTGAATGACGAATTTAAACAAAGATAAGCATGAAAACAAAACTTACCATTTTAGCAGCATTATTGTTGGCATCTGTCTATTCTAATGCACAAGCCATTAGATGGATTGTAAAGCCCAATTATACCTCTATCGGATATTTCAGCAACGATATTTTCAAGTGTATAGACCAAAATGGCAAAGTACAGCTCGTTGATTGGAACGGGAAATCTCTGTTGCCTGAAAATGTTGTTGATAACGTAACGGAATATGCTGATGGCTATTCCCTAGCATTGCAAGGCAACAAGATATTAGGTTTTCTTGCCGAAGCCAAACCTCATGCATTCATAACGGTAAAAGGCGAGTATTGCATCTCTGAATATCCTTTCTTTTCCGAAGGATTTCTCGTTGTTGTAGATAGTAAAGGAAAGATGGGGTATATGAATACAGATGGACAAATCGCTATCGAATGCAAATATGAGAAAGCCCGTCCGTTCCGCATGGGACGTGCATCCGTTGAACCAGCCAAAAAGCAAGTGTTCTATATCAACCCACAAGGCAAGACGAACAACCCTGATAGTTTTCATGGTGGTAAACTCACAAAAGGTTCTAGTTTTAATGAAAATGGTGAAGCAGTAGTAGCCAATTATCAGGATTATGCTGTTATTGGAACCAACATGAAGGTGAAACGGAAAATCGAATACACAGCTGACTTGCCAGTTCGTCTATGCGATTTTGCATATTCTGCAAACGTTGGAGATTGTTTTCAAGACAATTTACTCATCATCGACTATGATAAGAACATCGAAGTCGATTCTAAAGAAGGAAGATTCGGATATCGTTGGGATGTCGGATTGAAGAATGTCGAAATTCCTGCTCAGTTTAGCGAAGCAGACTACTTCTATAACGACCGTGCCATTGCTGCCAAAGGGAGTAAGTTTGGCATACTCGAACTGCTTGGTGGCCATTTTGAGTCCAATTGGCCCGTCAATAATTTGCGTGTATATTCCGATGGATTTGACATGATGCAATTTACTCTAAAAGCCCCTGCTTCACTTGAAAGCAACAAAATCAAATTGGAATTCGACAAAGGAGATGGCAGATTTGTGGATTGCGATGGCTTGCGTTATGATTTCAAGGTGGCCGAGCAAGTGACTGGCCGAAAGGAAAAAAAATGTATTTTACATGCCAAGGCTACCTATATTGAGAGTGACGACGAATTGTTGCTTTGGGAAGGCACGCAAGAACTTGGGATTGACTACATAAGCATTAATTTGAGCAGTCCTACTGTGGTTTCGGAGTATGCTGATGAAAACAATAATCAGACGGTGAAAGCTGTCGTCACTAACACATCAGATGTCACCGTCAAAGTGTCGGCCACGCTTAATGTGGGTGGAAAAACGAGTCCATTCAATGGTGAATTGAAGCCTAATCAATCGAAGACTTTGACTGTTACTGTGCAGGTGGATGAGGACAGAAAAGTTCAAGCATCGGTTTCTGCCAAGGTGGACGGACATAATGGTGGCAACAAATCGTCAACAGTTTCATTAAAGAAAATATAATTTTTTAACTAATTAAATCATTATTATTATGCGTAAACATTTATTGTTACTTCTGTTTGCAGCATTATGCTGCAACGGATTGTTTGCTCAAGAAGAGTGCGAGGACGATAGACCTTATCGTCTTGCCATTGGACCAAAAATTGGTCTTGGATTAGACATGGGAAGTCATTCACAGCTTGAAAACCTAACTTTTGGTTCGGCAATTGGCTATCAGGTTGGTGCCGTGTTCAATGCCCATTTTGGCCGTCGTTATGAACTTAGTTGTGGTGGAACCGGTTGGTTTGGCCTTCAGGTCGAAGCCATGTATGGTGGCCGCAACATCAAAGTTGGCTCCCAAAATTTAGGTATGAACTGTTTTGAATTACCTATTCTAGCGCAACTGTATGTCACACCAAGTTTTGCTATTCAAGCTGGTGCTACACCAGTCATGGTTCTTGGTGCTAACCCTGAACAGCTCCAATATGAGGGCGCTACTTATGGCATAGGCGAAATCAAAGGAAAAGATGTGATGATAACAGCTGGCATAGCTTACAAATCACGCATCAACTACAATTCGGCCTTGTTGATCGATGCTCGCTACAATATGGGTATGAGCAATTTGGCTGGCAATTTCGACACAAAGGTCAGCACGGTGATGCTTTCTTTCACTTATCTTTTCAATGTTGTCAAATAATCTAAAAATCTGATAATTATGAAGAAACATATTTATTTATTTGTTACTTTGGCCGCTTTGCTGCTGGCCTCATGCAAAAATGAAGATATCTCCATTTCGAGAGAAGTGAGTTTTGAAGTGAATCCTTACACAGTCATTAAGGACTTTCTAAAGCATCAAGTTTATGAAGATGATTTAGAAACTTTCTATTCTAATGACAAACTTCGTGTTCATTTGTATGTTTACGATGCTGGTGGTGACCTTGTTGCATCAGACATGCAGTATCTAAATGATTATCGTTCAACCATGAACTCAAAGTTTGAACTGGCTGATGGAATGTACACTGTAGTTGCAACATCAGATATAGCGACCTTGAGCGGAGGTGATGTTGTGTTTGAATATTGGGAGTTTTCTGGTTTCAAAAAACTTTCAGATTTGAAAATCAAAGATGTTGGCTATTTAGGTAGTGAGGATAAAATATTAGGTGTTTCATGTGAGAAAATCACTATTGCGGCTGAAAAAGTCAATCATGCAATTAACATTAATCCCGCTGGAGCATTATTCGTGATTAATCATCAAGGCATTCATACTTTTAATGACGTTATCACCTATGATATGCTTGTGAATAAATGTTCGGACTTTTGTTCGTTTAGCAATGGTTATTATTTGCCTATATACAATGAATCCACTTCATACAATTGGAGATTAAGCACTCTTGATGTTGAAGATTATTCAGGGAATAATATATATTCCTATAAATTCACATTGCCTCTTGGAAAGACGGATTTTGTTTGGTATGCATTTTGTGAAGATGGCGATTTCTTTTTAGACGAGACTCATAATAGAGTTGATATTGAACAAGGAAAAATGTACAATTGTGTCTTCAACATTCCCGAAATATCTTGTGATATCAGTGTATTTGACGATAATAAATCAATGAGTTTTGGTGAAGATTTAGTTCGTGTTAGAAACACCAAAAAAACCGAAAGTTGTGTTAGCAGAATCAATTAACGCATCTATGAAAAAGCATCTGATTATTTTTGCCTTGGCCGTCATGTTTTTAGTGCCGGCCAAGGCACAAATCGTGCAAACGATGAAGCTTGAGAATGGCTCAGAGTTGCATGGTTACATGAAAAGCCAAAAGCCAGGTAGTGTCTGCACCTTCCATGCCAAAGAAGCTACCATCGTTATGGATGGTGCAAAAGTGAAAACTATCAGTGGGACGAAGGTGGCATACGACAACCTTCCCGAAGAATGGAAACACTATGCCGACGAGAATGGCACTCTTGACAAGATGCACGAAATGAACTTGAGCACTATCGACACAGGAGCCCTTGTCAAGGATGTGTTTGTCCTCGAACAAGGTCGAACTGTGAGATTCATTGAACTGAATCACGACTATTTGTTGAACTGGGAATTGATCGCTTCCTTGGAATATGCAGCCCGTGACGAAATGCTCATTTCAGGCATTAACCGTACCATTAAGATGAAAAATGGACATCAAGTTACGGGTCAATGTATCATGGAGATTCCTGGTGAGACAACCACAATTCTTCGTGAAGATGGTGTGAAGGAGTCGTTAGAAAAATACGACATTGTCAAAGACAACTTCATTAAGAACAATCCCGATCAATCCATCTTCGAGCAAACCAAACTTCTTGACAAAATCAAGATGACGGATGGTACAATTTATACAGGTGTCATTACTGAGCAAAACTATGAGCAGCAGCCTTATTTTTTCATTATGACTATGTTGTCAGGTGAAGTGGAAACTACCATCAGTTTGCGTATGAAAGATGTGGCTGAATATGGCAAAATTGTCAATCCTGATTATCGCGAAGTGCGTGACATTCAGCTCAATTCAGGTCAGATTATAGTTAATGGCAACGAGGCTGTGTTAGTGAAGCTCACTGAGCAGTCAAACAGTGTTGTTATTGCACCCACAGTAAAGCGTATCGCATTGAAGCAAGAAGGTCATAGCCTTGATATTTGCATCCAAGCTAATTTCAGAAATGAGAATGAAGCCAAGGATAATTATTTCATCAAGACACGTTCTTATGACAACGATAAGAAACGTTCAGGTTGGCATTATTTTAAGTACAAGGATTTGATCGAATCTACTATTGAGCCAAATGAGAGTGGTACAAGTATGAATAATACCACTAAGGCGGTATATTCTGTCAATTCAAAAGGTGTATATGTGTTTTACAATTCAAACTCAAAGAAGGCTGTTGTAATTGTTGTGGAATGATATACAACGCTGTAGTTTTGGAATAAACTTTTTTGTAAACTTCGGATCAATTCCTGAAGAATTGTTAAGTTGAATAAAAAACATACAATCATGCAAATCGTAAAAATCGGAAGGTCCCCGCAAAATGATGTAGTCATTAACGACCAATATGTGTCGGGAAGTCATTGCCAAATTATAAAAGATGATAGAGGCAACTTCGTTCTAATCGATACCAATTCTTCAAATGGCACCTATGTGAACGGAGTGCAGCGACGTGGGGAAGTGTATCTCAACCCTTCGGACATTGTTATGATTGGGAACACCACCTTGCCGTGGCAAACCTACTTCAATAATGTATTGGGGCAAAACTATTCATCTTCCCAAGTTCGCGGATGGCAACAAAGCATACCAGCAAGACCAAACAACAATTTGGTAGCAGCTATTCTATGCACGCTGTTTCTTTCCGTACCGTTCGGTATTGTTTCGTGGGTTTTCGCAGCGAAAGTTGACAAACTATGGGAATCAGGTAACTTCGATGAAGCCATAGAAGCAGCCAAAAAATCTAAAACTTGGTTTTGGGTCGGTTTGGGAGTTGGCTTATTCAAATATTTTATGGCAATTATTGCTTTTGGCTAATACAAAACACCAGTGATTCAAAAAGGGGTTTAGATGAAAATAAAGACGTACAGATATAGAGACGGGCGACTGCCCGTCTCTATTAATGTATGGATAATGTATGGACACAAATGATGAAATGTTTATCTTTGCGTACTTTTATTGAACGCTTATGATACTAATCATCGATGCTGGCTCCACGAAGATGGAATGGGCGCTCGTTGACGGCAACGAGGTAATCCTGCGCTTTACGACCGAGGGATTCAACCCGAACTATTCCGCCCCTGAGCGTCTCGGTCTTATGCTCGAGCACCAACTGCCCGCCATTATGCCACCCGCCTTGCAATCCGTATATTACTATGGAACAGGATGTGGTGCGGAGAAGAACCGTCAAATGGTTGCCAGCGCTTTTCGCCAGCGTTTTGCGGAGGCCGACATCCACGTCACGCACGACATGATGGCGGCTGCCCATGCCGTTTTGGGCAAGGAGAAAGGCATCGCCTGCATCTTGGGAACGGGTGCCAACTCGTGCCTCTATGACGGCGAGAAAATCGTCGAGAGAGCCGTTTCGTTAGGCTATATGGTGGGTGACGAGGGGAGCGGTGGACATATCGGTCGCGAAATCGTGAAGTCCTATTTCTATGGTTTTTTGCCCGAAGACCTGCGGCTGCAATTCAGCGAAAGATACCAACTCAATGTGGATGATTTTGTGACACGGCTCTATCACATGGAACAGCCCAACAGCTATCTGGCATCGTTTGCTCCGTTTGCCTGCGAGCACCTCGACCATCCTTTCGTGGCCGACATTTGCCGCCATTGTTTCGATGCTTTCATCCAAGCTTTCGTCTGCCGTTATGGAGAATATAAAACATTGAAAGTTAGTTTTGTAGGTTCCGTTGCATATCATTTCAAGGACATCTTGGAATCCTGCCTGGCAAGTCGCGACATCGTCATGGGCAATGTACTTCAAACGCCGATGGAGGGCTTAATAAAGTACCATACATTGGATTAAAGAGTCTATTTTGATTTAGGTGTAACAAATAACAATAGATTCTCTCCCTTCGGTCGGAATGACATTGTTATTTGTTTCACTTCTCAAAAAGCCTTTAGATACCTTCCTTCGTCGGTATAACATAGGCTTTTTTTGTAAAATCAAAACAAACACCGAATTATTCTGAAAATTTATTTGACATCCGAAAAATTGTACTATTTTTGCGCGGTTTATAACGTACTTATATCGAGGTTAACCCCTCTGATAACACTTTAAATTTAATTGAAATGGACAACAACGAACAACTTAATCAAGATTCCCCAAAGATGGAAGGAATTGAGAATGAAAACATTGCACAGAACAATGTGAAACAAGCCATCAGTGCTGACGACAAGAACACAATCATCAATCTGATTCAACCCAACACACTACCAGGCAAGGTGACAATTGAGGTCAAGACCTGGGAACAAGGTCAAGAAGAAGAGATGATGCCAATGGTTGACGAGAACGAAGAGGAAGAAGAACTGCTTGAAGAAAGCACCGACTTGAATGGTCTGAATAAGTTGCAACTCGTTGAAATGCTTGAAGAAGTCGTCCAAAACGACGATTTGCAAGCCATCAAGGATAAAGTGGCAGCCATCCGCCTCCATTTCAACAAACTGAACAAGGAAGATTTCGACAACGAACTTCAGCTTTTCATCCAAAATGGTGGCGCTTCCGACGATTTCAAGCGCGCTGAGGACCCACTCGAAATCCGATTCAACGAGGCTTTCGGCATCTTCAAGGCAAAACGCGCCAAGCAAAACGAGAATCTCGAAATCGAAAAACAAGAAAACCTTGTCAAGAAGCAAGGCATCCTCGAAGAACTGAAACAGGTTATCGCTTCGGAAGAGACTTTGAAGAAGACTTACGACGACTTCAAAGCCCTGCAAGACCGCTGGAAGGAAATCGGTCCAGTGCCTGCAACTGAGAACGCAAACCTCTGGAACTCATATCATTTCCTCGTTGAGCAATTCTTCGACAAAGTGCGTATCGGCCGCGAACTCCGTGACCTCGACATGAAGAAGAACCTCGACGCCAAGATTGCCCTGTGCGAACAAGCCGAGGAACTGCTGAACGAAAAGTCGCTGACCAAGGCCTTCAAGGCACTGCAGAAACTCCACGACGACTGGAAGGAAGTAGGTCCTGTTCCACAAGACAAAAAGGACGAAATCTGGGAACGCTTCAAAGGCGCTACCGACAAGATCAACCAAATCCGCCGCGAGCACTATTCAAAGCTCCAAGAAGAACAAAACGCCAACCTCGCAACCAAGACCGCTTTGTGCGAAAAGGCTGAAGAGATTGTGAATGAAGACTATACAAGCGTGAATGCTTGGACGAAGAAGTCAGAAGAACTTTCCGAACTGCTCAAGGTCTGGAAAACCGTCGGACTCGCTTCCAAGAAAGACAACGAAGAAATCTGGACTCGTTTCAAGGGCGCCATGGACTCGTTCTTCAACAAGAAGAAGCAATACTTCTCCACTCTGAAAGACCAACAGACCGAAAACCTTGAGCGCAAGACTCAACTCTGCATCGAAGCCGAAGCACTGATGGAATCGACCGAATGGAAGAAGGCTGCCGAACAACTGAAGAGACTGCAAGAAGAATGGAAGACCATCGGCCCGGTGCCGAAGCGCCACACCGACAAGATCTGGAAGCGTTTCCGCGCTGCTTGCGACACCTTCTTCAACCGCAAGAACGAACACTTCAGCGGCATCAAGAGCGAAGAAAACGACAACCTCGAAGCCAAGAAAGCCCTGCTTGAGGAAATCAAGGCCTTCCAACTGACAAGCAACCGCAACGAAAACATGGAAGCCATCAAGGCCTTCCAAAAGCGTTGGATTGAAATCGGCCATGTGCCAATGAAGATGAAAGAAGCCATCAATGGCGAATACCGCAAGATTATCGACAACCTGTTCGACACCATGCGCAAGAACCAGAACGAGGCTTCCACATCAGAATTCCGCGAGATGCTCGAAAGCATGAGGGAAGATCCGGAAGGTGGCGAAAAGATCAGAAGAGAACGCAACACCTTGCAAAACAAGATTCAGAAGTTGCGTGATGAGATTGCCGTCCTCGAAAACAACATCGGATTCTTCTCCAACAGCAAGAACTCTGAACTCATGCGTGCCGAATACGAAAAGAAAATCAACAAGGCAAAGAACGACCTCAAAGTCTTGGAAGCCAAACTGAAAATGGCTGAAGACTAATGAGATGAAACATCTATAGAAAGGAAAGCACCTCGCATGGGGTGCTTTTTCTTATTTCTTTTCTTTTTTTGGTTTTTTATTTTTATTTTTGCCGCGTAAACAAAGCAATTATGTCAACCAATCAAATTAGAACGATACTATTCCAAAATTTGGCACCATTTCTTGACGACAAGGATGTGATGATGGAAATCAATGATTTCATTGAAAGCCTTAAGAAACAAAGAAATGACGCCGTAGATTTGCCAAATTGCTACTCAAAGAAAGAAATGATAGCTTTAGCAACATGTAGGGCTGACGAATTGAAGAACGGGGAGGTCACAGGCATTGACAACCAAGAGGTATTTCGGCAAATAAGAAGCATTCTTTGATATGATAATCCATTGGCATCCAGAAGCATTGGAAGAATTGAATAATACCATACTATACATAAAAGACAATTATGGTTTGGTAGTTGCATCAAAGGTGTTGGATGAAATCGAGAATGATGTTAACCAATTGGAGTCTTTCCCAAAACTATGGCCAATTGAATTCCAAAAAAAGGAAACTGAATATAGAGTACTTCATTCAAAGTATAATAGGATTGTCTATTTTACGACGAATGATTCCATTGAAATCGTAGTCTTTTGGAATAATCGAAAAGATTTGAAGAAGCTGAAGAAAATAATTGAAAATTAAACTATTATAATATGACAATTCAAGAACTTGAAAGAACAGCCTCGCAGGTGCGCCGCGACATCATCCGCATGGTGCATGGTTGCCAATCAGGTCATCCGGGCGGTTCTTTGGGTGCCACCGATATTGTGACCGCCCTTTATTTCGACCAAATGCAAATCGACCCTGCCAATTTCAGCATGGATGGAGTAG
>CALBNP010000023.1 GCA_937896505.1 uncultured Bacteroidales bacterium
CTTTCGCTTGAGCAAATCAAGGAAATCCGTGCCAACACAAGCGTTCCGTTGGAGTTTTTCGTGCATGGCTCGTTGTGCGTCTGTCAAAGCGGACAGTGCTATCTGAGTCATTATTTGGGCAACCGCAGTGCCAACCGTGGTGCCTGTGCCCAACCTTGCCGTCTCCCTTGGAACCTGCTAGATGAAAACGGCAAGACCTTGATAGAAAACCGTCATCTGCTTTCACTTAAAGATTTGAATAACAGTGCCCACCTCGAACAACTGATTGGTGCCGGCATCACCAGTTTCAAGATCGAAGGCCGATTGAAGGAAGCCGACTATGTGAAAAACGTGACGGCCTTCTATCGCAAGAAATTGGACGAAATCATCAGCCGGAGAACCGATTTGCAGCAGGCTTCCAATGGCCGTTGCAGTTTCGGTTTTGAAGTCAATCCGGAGAAATCGTTTTCACGCGGCTTCACCGATTATTTCATCGAAGGCCGCAAAAAAGGCATTGATTCGCCGTTCACCCCGAAATCGATGGGCGAATATGTCGGTGAGGTAACTTGGTGTAATTCAGTCCGCATGGAACTGCGCACCGACAAGGTTTTCCATAACGGCGACGGTTTCTGTTTCATCGATGAAAACGGCGAACTGAAAGGCCTCCGCGCCGATGTGGTCAACGGAAAGACCATTTCGAGCAACCGCCCGCATGGCGCCACACGCGGCACGAAAATTTACCGCAATCTCGATATCGAATGGCAGAAACAGGTGGATGCATCAAATGGCAATCGCAAGATTGACATACAATTAACCCTTGAGGAAAATGAAAAGGGATACGGATTTATCGCATCGATAGACGATGGTAGAGACGCGCCATGGCACGTCTCAAAACAAACGGGCGAAGAAGACGCGCCATGGCGCGTCTCTACAACCACCGAATGTGAAAAAATCATCGCCAACAATCCCGAAAAGGCCACCGAAAACATCCGCAAAAAGGCCCTGCAATGGGGCGACACCATTTTCAATCCCGTCGATTTGAAACTGGATTTTGCGCAACCTTACCTGATTCCAGCCTCGGTCATCGGCGAAATGAAACGCAATCTGGTTGAAAAACTGATGGATTATCTGGTTGAAAACCATAAAAATAACCGTCCTCGTAGAGACGTTGCGTGCAACGTCTCAAACCTAGATAATGAACAAATGGTAGGTGGAGACGTGCCATGGCGCGTCTCTACAAATTATCCCGAAACGGAATTATCCTATTTGGGCAATGTGACCAATGCCTTGGCCGCTGAATTTTACCGTCAGCACGGCGTAAACGAAATCGAGGACGGACTGGAAAAATCGTATTCCAAGCAGTCCGGCATCAAGGTGATGACAACCAAACACTGCATCCGCTACACCAACGGAATGTGCAGCAAGGAGACAGGCAAAAAGGCCACACCGCTCATCCTCTCGAACGAAAAGGGAACATTCCGCCTCGAATTTGATTGCCGTAATTGCCAAATGAATGTATTTTCATTATCTCAAAATGCTGATTGTTAAATAATTGAACTTGATTTTTTAAAAATCATCAAAAAATAATCATCATTTTATGATGAAATTTGAAAAATGTGTATTTTTGCGCTGTAAATTAGATGATTAAATGATGAATAACCCATTTATTACCAACGGATACGCCTCACCTGAATATTTCTGCGATCGGCAGCGGGAAACGGAAACCATCACACGATTGCTGACCAACGAAAACAATATCGCGTTGATTTCACCACGCCGTATTGGGAAAACTGATTTATTGCACCATTGTTTCACCCAAGCAGAAATCAAAGAACAACATCACACTTTCATCATCGACATTTATCCGACCAATTCGATGCGCGATTTCATCAATGTATTCGGCAAAGCCGTTTTGGACGAGTTGAAATCGAAAGGACGCAAGGCTTGGTCAACTTTCATTCAGGCTGTGTCATCGTTGCGCTCGGAAATCACATACGATGCTACTGGGCAACCATCATGGAGCATGACGATTGGCGACATAGCTAATCCGGCAGTCACATTAGACGAAATCTTCAATTATTTGAACCATGCTGAAAAACCATGTCTGGTAGCCATTGACGAGTTCCAACAGATCACCCGTTATCCTGATGCTGCCAATGTCGAGGCCTCGTTACGCACCTACATCCAGCGTTGCAACAATGCCCATTTCGTGTTTTCCGGCTCGCAGCGCCATCTGATGGGAGCCATATTCACTTCGCCATCACGCCCCTTCTACCAATCAGTGACCATCATCAATTTGCCACCAATTTCATTGGAAAAATATACCGAATTCGCCACAAGACATTTTGAAGCAGCAGAAAAAAAGATTGATGCCGAAGTCGTGAAAAACGTTTATGAACGTTTCGATGGCATCACCTCCTACCTGCAACGCATTATGAATATGCTGTTTACGCAAACGGCAAAAGGTGAAACTTGCACTTTGCCTATGATAGATGTCGCCATTAATGATTTGCTCGATTTTTCATCCGACACCTACGAATCGCTGCTCTACCAAATGCCTGAAAAACAAAAAGAAGTGTTCATCGCCATTGCCGCTGAGGGTAACGTAAAGAACATTTCCGGCAGCACTTTCGTCAAAAAATATCGCCTCACCTCGGCAAGTTCTGTCCTTTCCGCCGTAAAAAGCCTTTTGGAAAAGGATTTCATCACCCAAGAAAAGAATGTCTATTCCGTTTATGACAAGTTTTTTGCATTGTGGATAAATAAAAGAAAATAAAAAGATAATCTCTATGAACATCTGGCAACTTTTCAAAAACATCAAGCCCTTTGTAAAACCATACAAATGGTTGGTTTTCATTACTTTAATTCTGACACTCATCGGCTCATTGATGGCTCAGGTCAATGCTATCGTTCTGGATTGGACCGTTGATGAGGTTGACGGAATGGTCAACGCGCACACGCCTTGGGGCCCTGCCGCCTACAAGATTGTCGTAACCATCGCTTGTGTGCTGCTAGGCAAGGAAATCCTTTCCGCAGTCATCACTTTCGCGCAAAACTATTTCGGCGAGCGCATGAGAATTTTCGTTTCGCGCGACCTTGCGCAAAGCGTCATCGAAAAAGTGCTGACATTCCGCATGGCTTTCTTCTCCGAAACGGAAAACGGCACCGGCAAACTCCAGACCCGTATCGACCAAGGCGTGAGCAGCCTTTCGCGTACGGTGCAGAATTTCTTCATCGACTTGCTGCCACTGTTCACCAGCGCCTTGCTCGCCTTAATCCTGATGTTTGCCGCCAACGTGTATGTCGGTTTGGTGGCTTTGGGCATTGTGCCGATTTATTTCTTCATCACCTTCCGTCAGGCGAAACGCTTGAAAGGCTGGCGCCGCGAGATGCGCTCCATGCTCGAAACCAAGAGCCACGGCATCATGAACATCATCGAATCCATCAATGTCATCAAGTCGTTCAACCGCGAACAGATTGAAGCCGAAAAGCAACTGAACATTCAGAATAACGTCACCCAAAACCAGATGAACACCCGCAAGGTGAGTTTCTACTATAATGGCGTAAAGAGTTTCGTGAAGCAGGTGGGCACGGTTTTGGTCATCATCCTCACGGCTTATCTCGTGCTGAAAGGCTATCCGGGCATGACCATCGGTAAAATCATGTATCACGTCATGCTGTTCAGCAATGTGGTGGCACCTATCACCCAGTTGCAGCGCATTTTCGACGACATGAACGATGCCTTGATTTATGCCGAAGGCTTCTTCAGCATCCTTCATTCCGATACCGATGTTGAACCGAGCGGCAATTACAAAACCGAAAAGATTCATGGTAATTTCACCATTTCGGGCGTCGATTTCACCTATCCGAATGGCACCAAGGCCTTGCATAACATCAATATGGACATTCGCCCGGGCAAGATTACCGCTTTCGTGGGTCTGTCGGGAGCGGGCAAGAGTACCATCGTCAATCTGCTGGATAAGTTCTATGAGCCTGATTGCGGCAGCATCCAGCTCGACGGCGTTGACTTGAAGGATTACGACACGCATTTCCTCCGCGAAAACATCGGATTGGTATTGCAGAAGAATCACATTTTCGATGGTTCCATCGAGGAAAACATTCTTTACGGCAACCCAAAAGCCACGCACGAAGATGTGATTGAAGCCGCCAAGAAAGCCTATATCTACGACCAAATCATGGCGTTGCCGAAGCAGTTTGAGAGCAAGGCCGACCAGCTTTCGGGCGGTCAGCAGCAACGTATCGCCATTGCGCGTATGTTCCTCAAGAATCCGCCTATCATTTTCTTAGATGAACCTACCGCTTCACTCGATGCCATCTCGACCGAACAAATCAAGAACAGCATCGATGCCATCAAGCAGAACCGCACCGTCATCATCATTTCGCACAGCATCTCACAAATCATTGATGCCGACATCATCTACGCCTTGAAAGACGGTCGCGTCGAGCAATCGGGCGACCCAGACGAAGTCTATAAGAAAGGCGGTATCTACAAAGACATCATCGACGCTTCGGCCCGCAGCCTGAACATTGAAAAGATTGCCCGCACAATTGATTGCGATGATGATTAATCTTTAAAGCCACAATAAGTTTTGGCGAGATATATGATTATATTTCGCCAAAACTTCATTTTTTTACGCATTTTGGCAGAATATATATGTATATTTCGCCAAAACACTACTTTTTATGCTCATTTTGGCGAAATATAGGCTTTTATTAAAGCATATTATTGGTTTTTGCTGAACAAAACCTCAATTTTCTTACATCCTAAACACACCAAACTGCTGCATCGGGAAAGGTTTGTTCAACGATGCGGCAATGCCCAAAGCCAGCACGTTGCGCGTGTCAACCGGGTCGATGATGCCATCGTCCCAAAGGCGTGCCGTGCTGTAATAGGCCGAGCCTTCGTAATCGTATTTGGCCAAAATATCACGTTTCAACTTGGCAATTTCATCAGTCGGGACATCCAGTCCTTTGTATTTGTATTGGTCTTCCTTCACGGTGGCCAACACATTGGCTGCCTGTTCGCCGCCCATCACCGAAATCTTGGCGTTAGGCCACATGAAAAGCAATCTTGGACTGTAAGCACGGCCAGCCATGCCGTAGTTGCCGGCACCAAATGAGCCACCGAAAATGACGGTGAACTTCGGAACATTGGCGTTTGAAACGGCATGAACCATCTTGGCGCCGTCTTTGGCAATGCCGCCTTGCTCATACTGCTTGCCGACCATAAATCCCGTGATGTTCTGCAAAAACACCAAAGGAATGTTGCGCTGGCAGCAAAGCTCAATGAAATGCGTCGCCTTTAACGCTGATTCAGAGAACAATACGCCAAAATTCGCAATGATGCCGACAGGGAAACCCATGATATGCGCAAAACCACACACAATGGTCGTGGCATAACGCGCCTTGAATTCTTGGAAACGGCTACCATCGACGATGCGGGCAATGATTTCGCGCGGATCGACGAGCTTGTGGAAATCGACGGGAGCCAAGCCGTATAATTCTTCGGGGTCGTATAAAGGTGCCTCGACGGGCAACATATCCAGTTTCTGGCGATGCGATTTCTCCAAAGTCTTGAAAATGTTGCGGCAAATCTGCAAGGCATGTTCATCGTTTTCGGCCAAATGGTCGGCGACACCCGAAATGGAAGTGTGCATGTCGGCGCCGCCCAATTCCTCAGCCGTCACCACTTCGCCCGTGGCAGCTTTCACCAACGGAGGGCCGCCAAGGTAAATCGTGCCTTGGTTGCGGACGATGATGGTCTCATCGCTCATGGCCGGAACGTAGGCTCCGCCCGCCGTACACATGCCCATCACGATGGCAATCTGCGGAATGCCCATGGCCGACATGCGCGCCTGATTGTAGAAAAACCTGCCGAAATGGTCGCGGTCGGGGAAGACGGTGTCCTGCTCGGGCAGGAAGGCACCGCCGCTGTCCACCATATACACGCAAGGCAGATGGTTTTCCATGGCAATCTCTTGGGCGCGAAGGTGTTTCTTCACCGTATATTGCATATAGGTTCCGCCTTTCACCGTGGCATCGTTGGCTACAATCACCGCCTCGCGACCTTGAATGATGCCGATGCCGGTGATAATGCCCGCCGACGGAAAATCGTTGTTGTAGGTTCCGTAGGCCGCCATCGGCGAAAGCTCCAGAAACGGCGTGTTCGGGTCGATGAGCAAATCGATGCGTTCGCGTGCCAAAAGCTTGTTGCGCTTCTT
>CALBNP010000024.1 GCA_937896505.1 uncultured Bacteroidales bacterium
GCTATTACCACCATGAAAACCGACTCGGAAAACTCAAAGAAACTCATGGTTTTCATTATTTTGGGCGAATACTGGATTTTCACGGTGAAATAAGACCACAAAAAGCCTGCCACGGCGACGAACAGGAAGAACCAATTGCCGAAAGGCAGGAAAAAGTCGCTCATCAGAGCCATCAGGAAAGTGTTGATGCTAGCCACAATGGAAAGGAGCAAGAAACCCCAATCGGAACTGAACGTGTAAAGACGCTTACCTTTAAGAATCTGAAAGGCATCGACCATCAGCTTGACGGCGACGACGAGCATCATTACGAAAACCAGATAATGGCCGACGGCATCGAAAAGGTAAGTGATGGCCTTGCCGACCAACATACCGAGCAATGCCATGATGCCTTGTGTAGCGGCAAAGATGAGCGGCACCAAGTAACGCTGCGAAGGTTTGTCGTCAGGCCTAATCAATCCGACGGAGCACGATGCGGAGCAGCCTGTCAGACAAAACAAATAAACTATTGATATGATAATAGATACGGTTGTCATAGCGAAATCATTAACGGTGCAAAGATACGCAATTTGTGGATTTACGGAAACCTATCTTTCGAAAAGATTGCTTCGTTTCACCCCTCATACATAATAAAAGAACATATAAAAAACATGAAAAAAAAGAATCAGGATAAAAAAACACGTATTTTTGCAACATCAAATTTCAAAACTTTACTAATTTAATAATCATTAAAAACAACAGAACACTATGATTAAAAAGATTACTTTTGCAGTACTGATAGGCATCGTCCTCTGCTGCACCACTAGCTGCCATGAAGAACACATAGACTACGCTATTGAGTGGACTATCTCATCTAGCGGCTACAGCGGCGAACATTTTGATGAATACATGAGCGAATGGGGTAACGCCACCAACGCTTTCTACGCGGCATTCGATGCCGAGTTTGCCACCGTAGGAGAATACACTCCTGGCAGACACACATGCATTATCCGCGACGGTGTCTTGAGCAACGTGAAAGAACTGGCCAAATCGCACGCCGAAAAGGCAGCCCAGAATGTGAACATCTCTGCCGAACTCAGCACCTATCCTGCCGAGTGCCGTATATTTACCCCTAACGAGGGAAACATTGTGGTATGGAACACCGTTTACGGGAAATAATTCCAACCTTATATCAACAAAAAAAGGCCGCCGAAACAATTCGACGGCCTTTTTAAATATGTTTTGTCAGATTATTTGAGACGACGGAACTGGCAGGTGAAGTGACGCATGAGTTCAGCTTCCCAAGTGATTTCCAAACCACGCTTGATGCTGTCGCGACGGTCATAGACGTTCTTCAGGGCAGCGGCGATGACATCCATGTGGTTGTTGGTATAGACACGGCGTGGGATGCAGAGGCGCACGAAGTCCAAGCCACCAAAGCGGTTTTCGCGGGTGACCGGGTCGCGGTCGGCGAGAACGTAACCGATTTCGCATGCACGGATACCTGCTTCAAGGTAAAGTTCGCAAGTCAGGGTTTGGGCTGGGAACTCTTCCTTAGGGATTTGGGTCAACACCTTGTCGGCATCGACGAAGATGGCGTGGCCACCGGCAGGACGCTGATAAGGAATGCCGTATTCATCGAGGCGGTCAGCAAGATACTGCACTTGTTTGATACGGGTTTCGATCATGCCAAATTCGAGGTTTTCGCGCAGACCCACTGCAAGAGCGTCCATGTCGCGGCCGTTCATGCCACCATAGGTGAGGAAGCCTTCGAATGGGATGCAGAAACGCTTGGCGCCTTCATACCATTCTTCCTTGCGGGTAGCGATGAAGCCGCCCATGTTGACGAGACCGTCTTTCTTGGCCGACATGGTCATGCTGTCGGCATAGCTGAACATTTCCTTAGCGATTTCAGCGATGGTCTTGTTTTCGTAACCCTTTTCACGGGTCTTGATGAAGTATGCGTTTTCGATGAAACGGGCGCTATCCATGTTGACCGGCACGCCGTATTTGTGGCAGAGTTCGCAGGT
>CALBNP010000025.1 GCA_937896505.1 uncultured Bacteroidales bacterium
TGAAGATTACATCAGCAACGAGGTTTACCGCCTTTACAGCGATGCGGAAATAAAGCTCAGGCAGCCGGAGATAAGGATACGGAACTCGCTTCAGATAGAATAAAACCAGCCTTCAGGTTCCGAATTTTTTGGTTCAAAAGAACATCAAAAATTCTATACGTCTATAACAATAAAAAAACTCACTGAAATCAGTGAGTTAAAGTGATTTTTGTGGAGGTTACCGGACTCGAACCGGCCACCTTCAGATTGCGAACCTGACGTTCTACCAGATGAACTAAACCCCCGTTCCGAGGGCGCAAAATTACAACTATTTTTCTATCAACCGAACAATACTCCAACAAATTAGTGTACTTTTGCACATTTTAAAAATCAATCGCTATTTCGCTAAAATCACAACTAAAATGAATGTAGAAGAATACATCGTCGCTAGGGTCAACGCTTTGATGCAATCCCAAAACGCCAAAATCGTCATGCGCCTCGAAGGTGGCATGAGCAACTATACCTATGTAGTAGAATGCAACGGAAAGAAATATACCTACCGCGTGCCGGGCAAGTTCGCCGAAAAGTTCGTCGATCGCGTGGAAGAATGGGAGAACATACAGGAAGTGAACCGCTTAGGTCTCAATAACATTACCGAATATGTAGAAGTCCGCTCGGGCGAAAAACTGGCCGAATATGTAGAAGGCACCATCATGAGCACCACCGATGTGGTATCGTATAATGAGATGTCGGTGAAAGCCCTGAAACAGATTCACGGCAGCGGCCTGAAATTCAGAGACTACAACGCCTTCGGCCGCTTGGACGACGATGAACGCTACTGCCTCGAAACAGGCTATGTGTTCCCTCAGGAATACCTCGATCTGCGCAAGCGTCTCGACAGCCTCCGTGCCGCTCACGCCAATGTGCCTAAGGTGCCTTGCCATTGCGACTACCAACCTACCAACCTCGTCATCAACGGCGACAAGCTGTATGTGCTTGATTGGGAGTTTGCCGGCATGAACGACCCCTTCTACGATATCGCTTGCTACGGCAACGTGGGGTTCGACAAGGCTCTCTCGCTGCTTGAAGCATACGTCGGCCACAAACCTACCAAAGAAGAGTTGCAACGACTCTATTTCCACCGTGCTTTCCAATGCATGCAGTGGTTCACCGTGGCTATCTTCAAAGACCGCGTTGGCTTGAGCAAAGACCTCAACATGGATTTCAACGCTGTCGCTTTCATGTTCCTCGGCATGGCCAAAGACCTGCTCGAAAACTACGACAAACTGTAATATTTAATGCAAGATAAAAAATTTAGAATGAAGAATATGGGCAAAGCCCAGCGCAATACCGCTTCGCGCATTCTCAATTCTTCATTCTTAATTCTCAATTCCTAATTAATAAAGGAAGTCGCTGGCAGAATACTGGCCATAGTCGCCATCCAAGCCCAATTCGGCTTTGGCTTCATCGCTTAGCATATCTATGCTCCAAGCAGGCTCGAAAGTCAGTTCCACCTCGACATCCTTCACGCCCATGATGGCCTGTACCCGTTCCTTCACCGCACCTGGAAGCACCTCTGCCACAGGGCAGTTAGGAGCCGTCACGGTCATCACGATTTTCACATTGCCTTCTTCATCTACATCAAGTCCATAGACGAGGTGAAGGGTCCATATATCGACCGGAATCTCAGGGTCGTAAATGGTCTTCAGCACCCCGATGACAGTCTCTTTCAGTTGGTTAGTTTCTTCTTGTGTCATAACTTTCTTTTTTGCGCTTTTTCTCTAGATTGCTTCGCTTCGCTCGCAATGACGCAAAGCGTGTCTTCATTTATTTTTCTGACTGAATCTTAAACGCTTCGGCATAAAGCATCATCTGCTTCACCATCGAGAGCAGCCCGTTGGAACGTGTCGGCGAGAGGTGTTCCTTCAGGCCGATTTCGTCCAAAAACGACATGTCGGCGGCCAAGATATCGCTCGGTGTCTGACCTGAGAATACCTTAATTAGCAAATAGATAATGCCTTTGGTGATGACGGCATCGCTGTCGGCAGCAAAGTTCACCTTGCCATCAACCAGCTCGGCACTCAGCCACACACGACTTTGGCATCCATTGATGAGGTGCTTCTCGTCGCGGTATTTATCATCGATGATGGGGCATTCCTTGCCCATCTCTATCAGCATGGCGTAGCGGTCCATCCAATCATCGAACATGGAGAAATCCTCCACGATGCTATCTTGTATTTCCTTGATTGTCATCTTCATAAACAGTTTTATAACTTAATCTCGATATTATCCGGCAAAATGATGCCACCACATTCATGTTCGTGACAAGTGATGCCGGAGTCGTCCAAAGTGCCCCCGAGATAGGCCTTCACCACATCTTCGACTTTGCCCGAGCAGCCACGGACCACCTTTATCTGGTTGTTGCCCAACACATTGACAGCGCCATCACCCATGTTGCCGGCCAGCATCACTTCCACGCCCATCTCGTGAAGGCGCGGGGCGATGTTGCTCTTGCAGCCGCAGCCCACAGGCGAATCCATGCGCTCGTATCTGGCAGGCAGACCATTTTCGTCCAAGGTGCAAATCGTATAGAACTGGCAATGGCCAAAGTGGCTGTCAATCGTACCGTCTTCTTTTGTCGGTAAAGCTATTTTCTTCATGGTTATCTTTGATTTAAAATAAACTTCACAAAATCATCATTCTGGCTGAAATAAATACAGTCTTAACAATAAGACTGATAAAACTCTTCCAATTTACAGACTCCCATTTTAGGAAATGGTATTTGAGTCAAAACATCAAAGTGATGGTCGTCAGAAACTATGAACTTTGCGCCAACAGCGATTGCACAATCCACGAACTTGTTATCATCAGGATCACTTAGAATCAGACCGTATTTATAAAATGGATCCTTTTGGATAATGTTTGGAGCCAACGACATCACTTTCATAAACATTTCAGCAACCAATGATGACGATTTCTGCTTCAGCATTTCCTCATATTCAAGCATAATATCACTACTTACACAAAGTATGTAACGTCTTTCCATGAATCGTTTCCACAAAATATTATACTTGCTATGAACGCCTAACATCTGAATAAGCGCATTACTGTCGATGACAATTCGTTCATTCATTTGTTTTGATATGGTGTACGAAAATGTTCTTGCTTCAATTCGTCAAGCCGATTTTGGTCGAGTGTACCATCTGCCCAAAGACGCTGCAATTCCTCCTGAAGTTTTTGATTATAATAATCCAGCAGCAAGTCGCGCAATTCGTCCAATTCCTTCTGCGATGTGGCAGAAGCAAACGAATTGATAATCATCATTTGCGCCGGATTCATTACATTTGATAGCTCAACATTCATTTTTTCAGTCATTACAATTTAAATGCAAAAATAAACAATATTATGGAACTATAGGGAAAAATATGTATTTTTGCCTTTTGGAACAATATTTTTAATCAAAATCAGGCAAATAAAAACAGATATACAATTCATACATAAATATTAACCATAGCGTTTGCTATTTATTCGACATTGCTTCAGAAACCTAGGAAATTTCAAGAATGCACAACCTTAGAATAAGTCAGTCAAACGTCTGCGTGGAGCGCGGACGTGACTTATCAGGTTAAGCGGGCATTCCTAGGGCCTCTGAAGCGTGGATAAGACAAAGTCCGCGCTTTTTTTGTGCCCTATATGAAAGAACCCGCCAACAAGAATGATATGTAAGCGCACAAAACACGCATAATTATGTGGACACGACAAGATGAAGTGACCTTCTTTGATGATGCCAGCAAAATGGCAAGCATTGAAAAACTAATGGTCAAAGTGCGCAACCGTTACTACGCCTTTTCACCAAAACAGGAAAACGAAGATGTAAAAACACCACAATCAAGGAATGGACTGATAGGTGCAAAAACCGAAAAATGGTGCAAGGAACTGTTTTCAGATATTGCAAGAAGCAACAATCTATATGCAGTCAATGGAGTAATTTGCAATGAGATAGGATTATCTTCACAAAGTTCAGCAGACTTGGCATTTTGCACAACAGAAAGCATCAATCAACCATCAGAAAACATCAAATTGATTTTTGAGATCAAGATGGGTATCGTGAACAATTACCTTTATGATGACAACCATGAATTTGCGTTTTGCGGCGACTACACCACACACAAAGGGAATCCTTCGCTTTTGAGATCCGACAGTATGTTGAAAGCTATCGGAAAATCCATAAACATCAGAGTTGACAGCAATGCAGGTAAGAAAATACCAATTATCATTTTAGGCAACTCCCCTATCACAGCAAACTATGCTCCTAAAGTTGATTGTCTTAGGAAGAGTGGCGTAATTCAAAAGTTCATATCCCTTTATCCAAATCCAACAGATAAACAATTCATCAAGGAAACATCCGGAAAAGGGTTTGAAACGATGGATTCAACTCTTGATTTGGAAAAATACATCAGTTATGTCCTAAACTCCAACATGAACTATTTCAGTTCGATGATGAGTGACAAAGATTTGGGGAGACTCATCGCAATTGCAAACCAAGAGCAAACGGATGAGATGAAAGGCAAAAGATTCATAGAAATGCTAAACTTTTAAACTATGAAAAGAGAAACCGAGACTTCTTCGTTTGGTGTTTCGAAAAGAGAGAATCATAATGCCGAAAAGTTCTATACATCAAACCTTTACAAAGGAATAACGCTCACCGAAATCGAAGACAAAAGCACAAATGATGTGCCTGAAAATGCAATTAACAAAATCCATCTACATTCATCAGAAACGATGTTTGAATTACCCGACAATAGTGTTCATCTTATGATTACTTCGCCACCCTACAATGTCACAAAAGAATATGACCAAAACCTCACATTAGCCGATTATCTTGCATTGATCGAAAGAGTGATGAAAGAAACATATCGCGTTCTTGTAAATGGAGGTAGAGCCTGCATAAACATAGCTAATGTTGGGAGAAAACCATATCTTCCGCTATCAGAATACATCACAGATATAATGGCTCAAATTGGATACAACAACCGTGGGCAAATCATTTGGAACAAAGCGGCGTCAGCAGGAGGTTCATGTGCTTGGGGCAGTTGGATGTCTGCATCAAATCCAACTTTGCGAGATATCCATGAATACATTCTTGTTTTTAGCAAAGGCGATATGGTGAGGAAAAAAGGTATTGACACGATCAATCGCAACGATTTTATGGAATGGACAAAAAGCATTTGGGTAATGAATACCGAAAGAGCGAAAAGAGTAAACCATCCTGCCCCATTCCCCGAAGAACTGCCTCACAGATTGATAAATCTTTACAGTTTCCAGAATGATGTTATCTTAGACCCGTTTATGGGTTCGGGAACAACGGCAGTCGCTGCGATAAAGAACAAGAGACGTTTCGTTGGTTACGAAATTTCCCAAGAATACAAGAAAACAGCCGAAATACGCATTGCAAATAGCATTGGACTGTTCTGATCTTAAATATGGAACTGCTTGTTTTGAAAACTATCTCAACATATTAGCAGCCCGTTCGACTGCCTTGATAAATACTTCCACTTCTTCAACCGTGTTATACATGGCGAACGAAGCCCTCACAGTGCCCGGAATGCCGAAACGAGTCATCACAGGCTCAGCGCAATGGTGACCCGTGCGCACTGCCACGCCCATCTTGTCGATAATCGTTCCCAAATCATAAGGATGGATGCCGTTGATGACAAACGAGACCAATCCACTGCGATGCGGTGCCTGACCGATGAAACGCATACCCTCAATTTGTGAAAGTCCATCGATAGCCGTCTTCAAAAGCAAATCCTCGTGTTCGGCAACGGCCTTTCTGTCAACACTTTCGATGAATTTCACTGCCGTTTCAAGTCCCAAAGCAGCACCCACATTTGGCGTGCCAGCCTCGAATTTGAAAGGCAGCTTGTTGAAAGTGGTTTTCTCGAAACTCACCGTATCGACCATCTCGCCACCAAACTGATATGGTGGCATCTTCTCGAGCCATTCGGTCTTGCCATACAAGCCGCCAATGCCCATAGGCGCATACATCTTATGGCCCGAAAAGACATAGAAATCGCAATCCAT
>CALBNP010000026.1 GCA_937896505.1 uncultured Bacteroidales bacterium
GAAGAAAATTATGTATTTAACTGCAGAAAAGAAATCAGAGATTTTCAGCCAATTCGGCAAAAGCGCTGCCGACACTGGTTCAGCAGAAGGCCAAATCGCTTTGTTCACCTACAGAATCAAGCATTTGACTGAACAGACGAAAGAACACAAGAAAGATGTGGCTGCCAAGCGCGCGTTGGTTTGCTTAGTAGGTAAGAGAAGAAAACTTCTCGATTATTTAAAGAGAACTGACATCGAAAGATACCGCGCCATCATTAAGGAATTGGGCATCAGAAAGTAATTCTTTCGCGCTGCCTAAGCGGAAAGCATTAAAAAAGGCAATCTTGCATTGCCTTTTTTTTGCTATTTATCTAAAGCCACATCGACAAGGAAAAAGCTGTAAACAAAGAACAATAGAGAACAAGTAAAATTTTAGAAAATCATGGGTCCACAAGGATTTACACAAACCATAAAAATGCCTAACGGCCAAGAGATTAGCCTCAACACCGGTCGTTATGCAAAGCAAGCCGACGGTTCAGTCATGCTCCGTTGCGGCGACACAGTGCTGCTCGCCACCGTTTGCTCAGCTACTGAAGTAGCCCCCGAAACCGATTTCTTCCCTCTTTCCGTTGACTATAGGGAAAAATACTATTCAACAGGCCGTTTCCCAGGTGGTTTCTTCCGCCGCGAAACCAAGCCATCCGACTACGAAGTCCTTATCTCGCGTCTGATTGACCGTGCACTTCGCCCGTTGTTCCCTGACGATTATCACGCAGAGACCATCGTGCAAGTCACACTGCTTTCAAACGACCGCAAAGAGACTCCAGACTCATTGGCAGCCTTGGCAGCCTCAACAGCCATCTGCGTTTCCGATATCCCATTCCATGGTCCTATCTCGGAAGTCCGCGTTGCCTTGATTGGTGATGAATACGTCATCAACCCGACCTTCGAACAAATGGAGAACGCTCGCCTCGAACTGATGGTGGCCGCTTCCATGAAGGACATCTGCATGGTGGAAGGCGAATGCAAGGAAGTGAGCGAAGAAGAAATGCTCGGCGCCCTGAAAGCCGCCCACGAAGCCATCAAGATCCAATGCCAAGCCCAGCTCGACCTCATGGAACAAGTCCAGAAGGAAAAGAGAGTGTATTGCCACGAAGAAAACAACGAAGACCTTCGTGCCGACCTCACCGCAGCATGCTACCAGCCATGCTACGACTTCGCCTTGACCGGTTGCGCCGACAAGCACAAGCGCGAAGAGACCTTCAGCAGCATCCTTGAAAACTATCTTACCAAATATACCGAAGAGGAACTCGAAACCGTTACTCCATTGGCCAAGCGTTACTTCCACGACGTGGAACGCTCAGCAGTGCGTAACGCTGTCCTTAACGAGCGCATCCGCCTTGATGGCCGTAAGACCAACGAGGTGCGTCCTATCTGGACCGAAGTCGATGTGCTTCCGAAAGCTCATGGTTCAGCCGTGTTCACCCGCGGCGAAACCCAAGCTCTGGTGACCGTTACCTTAGGCACCAAGCTCGACGAGCAGACCATCGACGGTGCCGTCGTAGAAGGCACAAACAACTTCATGTTGCACTACAACTTCCCAGGCTTTGCCACTGGCGAAGCCAAGGCACAGCGCAGCACCAGCCGTCGTGAAATCGGTCACGGCAACTTGGCTGAACGCGCCCTCAAATCGATGGTGCCTCACGACGAAACGATGCCTTACACCGTCCGTATCGTCAGCGATATTCTCGAATCAAATGGTTCATCATCAATGGCTTCGGTGTGTGGCGGCTGCCTCGCACTGATGGATGCCGGCGTCCCGATGCGCAAGCCTGTAGCTGGCGTTGCCATGGGTATGATTTCGGACAGCGAGACTGGCAAATATGCCATCCTCACCGATATTCTCGGTGACGAAGACCACCTTGGTGACATGGACTTCAAGGTGACAGGCACACGCGACGGTATCACCGCTTGCCAAATGGATATCAAGGTTGACGGTCTTTCCTACGAAGTGTTGACCGAGGCTCTCGAACAAGCCCGTCAAGGCCGACTCCACATCCTTGATGAAATGGCCAAGACCATCACCGAACCACGTTCCGATTACAAGGAATTCGTCCCACGCATCGAGACCATCTTCATCCCGAAGGACATGATTGGTGCTGTTATCGGACCTGGCGGCAAGGTAATCCAAGAAATGCAAAAAGTGACCAACACCACCATTTGCATCACCGAGGACGAGCAGAAAGGCATCGTGGAAATCTCTTCACAGAACAAGGAAGACATCGAAGCTGCCAAGGCCAAGATTCGTGCTATCGTAGCCGTTCCTGAAGTCGGTGAAGTATATGACGGCAAGGTGACTTCCATCATGTCGTTCGGTGCTTTCGTGGAAATCATTCCTAACAAGGACGGCCTGCTTCACATCTCCGAAATCGACTGGAAGCGTTACGAGACCATGGAAGAGACCGGTCTCAAAGAAGGCGACCACATCCAAGTGAAGCTGATTGAAATCGACGAGAAGAACGGCAAGTTGCGCCTGTCAAGAAAAGCATTGCTCCCAAAACCAGAAGGTTACGAAGAGAAAAAAGGCGGTGACAGACCACGCGGCGACAGACCTCACAACAACAACCATGGCGGCAACCACGGCGGCGACAGAGGTCATGGCGGCAATGGCGGTCCAAGAAGACACTAATCCTAAAAAGGAACATTATTTCATAACATAAACACAATTAAATGAGGCAGTTAAAGATTACGAAGCAGGTAACCAACAGAGAGACCGCATCTCTCGACAAGTACCTGCAAGAGATTGGTAAAGTTGAACTGATTACGGCAGAAGAAGAAGTCGAATTGGCTCAGCGTATCAAACAAGGCGACAAGATTGCATTGGAAAAGCTCACCAAAGCCAACTTGCGTTTTGTAGTCTCCGTAGCAAAACAGTATCAAAACCAAGGCCTTAGTCTTCCCGACTTAATCAACGAAGGTAACTTGGGACTGATAAAAGCCGCACAACGTTTCGACGAGACCAGAGGTTTCAAGTTCATCTCCTACGCCGTTTGGTGGATTCGTCAGTCCATCCTTCAGGCATTGGCCGAACAATCGCGCATCGTCCGTCTTCCTCTGAACAAAATCGGTTCCATCAACAAAATCAATAAGACTTATGCCAAGTTAGAGCAAGAGTTTGAACGTGAACCCAATGCAGAGGAAATCGCCGAAGTGCTCGACATCACGGAGCAGGAAGTAAAAGAATCGATGAAGAACGCAGGTCGCCACATCTCGATGGACGCTCCTCTCGTACAAGATGAAGACAACACCATGTACGACGTGCTGAAAAGCGATGAGGCACCAACCCCTGAAACTGAGCTTTTGTATGAGTCGTTACGCAAAGAAATTGACCGAGCCATCTCAACCCTAACCCAACGCGAGCAAGACGTCGTACGCCTCTATTTCGGCCTCGACGGGAAGCACCCGATGACCTTGGAAGAGATTGGCGAGAAATTCGACCTGACACGCGAACGCGTACGCCAGATCAAGGAAAAGGCCATACGCAGGTTGAAACACACCAGCCGAAGCAAAATCCT